>JBKHVQ010000334.1:0-21698 GCA_046569985.1 Thermoleophilia bacterium
CGGCGGGGCGGAGCGCTAGATGTGGACCGCGAGGGAGGACCCGGCTCCGGGGTCCTCGAGCACGCCCAGCCACAGGGCGAGCAGCACGATCAGGGCGAGGGCGACGACGACCAGAAGCGACCATACGATCCACGCTACCCGCCGGCCGCCTCGAGCATGCGTGCGCGTGACCGACAGGTACACGGGCCGCGCGCTCCGGTCGGGGGCGGACCTCACCGGCAGGTCCCGGTCGGGTTCGGCGAACCCCTCCAGGTCGACCCCGAGGTAATCCGCGTAGGCGCGCACGAAACCGCCCACGTACGCGGGGTCCGGTAGATCGTCGAACCGGCCGTCCTCGATGGCCGCGAGATACCGGGCGCGGATGAAGATCGCCTCCGCGCAGTCGGCGATGTCGAGGCCCTTGCTCATCCGGGCCTCGCGCAGCGCGGTCCCGATCAGGGTGGGAGAACTCACCGGGGCAGCCTACGATGCCGCGCGCCTCGGCGTCGGGCCCGGCCCTCACCGGCGCGCCCGGAAGCACATGCGTCATGCTGTCCGGGCGTGAGCGCCGACGCCGATCACTACGCCGCACTCGATGTCCCGCCGGACGCCTCCGCCGACGAGATCCGCGCCGCGTGGCGCCTGCGCGTCGTGGCGTTCCACCCGGACCGTTTCCGCGACGACGACCAGCGGCGCCGGGCGGAGGACCTGTCCCAGCGCGCGAACGCCGCCTGGCTCGTCCTCGGCGATCCGGTGCAGCGCGCCCGTTACGACCGCACTCGCGGTGACGCGGCGCCGGCCGAGAAGCGGGCCGGCCCGGAGCGACGCCGAGTGCCCTGCCCCAGTTGCGCGACCCGCTGCACCGCCGACGACAGCGGCGGGGTGGTGGTGGCGATGACCTGCCCCGCCTGCGGCCAGGGCTTCTCGGCGATGCTGGGCGCGCGCTGCGTCGGCCGCCCTCACCTCGAACGCAAGTGGATGACGCTGACCCACGAGATGGTGGTCGCCACCGCCGGCGGGGAACTCGATGTCGTGCGCTTCAGGCGCCTGCCTCAGGAACTCGCCCTGGCGGAGGGCCAGTTGCTGTCGGTGGTCTTCCACCCCACCACCGGACGCCCCGTCTACGCGATCGCCCACGACGATGACCTCGACCTCGGGTGGCGCGTCGGCTGACCGCGCCGCGTGCCTCAAGCCCGGCGGGCCGCATGCCGATACCCCAAGCGTCGAGTCACACCCACCGCCCGAGGTCCAGTGGCCCACGTCCCCGCCATCCAGAAAGCCGGCATGCACGAGGCGGCGCGCATCGCGCAGGCGCTCATGCAGCGCGAGGCGACGATGGCGGTGATCGCGTCGGCGGGCGAACGCGTCGACCGTGCCCGCGCCGAGCGCCTCGTGCCGCCCACCCACCCCGAGCGGCTCGCCGACCCGCCCGACCGTCAACCCGGAGGCGAAGGCGGGCGGGGACATCGCCACCGCGACGAGACGGCCGATGACC
The DNA here is from genome assembly GCA_046569985.1 of Thermoleophilia bacterium. Taxonomy (GTDB): domain Bacteria; phylum Actinomycetota; class Thermoleophilia; order Miltoncostaeales; family Miltoncostaeaceae; genus JAVJSF01. The sequence goes on from JBKHVQ010000334.1 coordinate 1,475, forward strand.
AGGACAGCGGCCGCCACATCGACCTCACCGCCTAGCCATCGGGTCTCCTCGTCATCGCGGGGTCGCCGGGGCGACGGCGGGATCGGCGCCGAAGGGAAGCGCACGCTCGAACACGAACCGGTCGACGCCGGGGCCGAGATACCCGGGGCTCCAGGTGCCCGCGAAGCCGAGGCGCTCGTGGAAGCGCCGCGAGGCCAGTCGCTCAGGGGCGGCCAGCGCCCGCACCCGGCGGCAGCCGCGCGCCTCGGCACGCGCCCCGAACTCGCGGTACAGCAACTCGCCGACGCCCCGCCCGCGCAGGCGGGGAGCCACCGCGTGCATGTGCACATAGGCGAGATCCGGTTCCGCCTCGCTCACCAGCCCCAGCAGGAAGCCCGCCGGATCCCCCGCGCGATCGGCGATCCAGACGCCCGAGGGCCCCAGCTGCTCGAAGAAGAGGCGGTGCATCACCAGCCCGACCGGGTGGCCGAACCAGTCCTCCGCGACGGCGCGCGCCGAGGCGTAGTCGTCGCCGGTCAGGGCCCTCGGCGCGCGCAGCGCCTCCTGGTCTGCCCCCCTCATCGCTTGGATCGCCTGCCCGCGCGCCGCGTCACTCGGTCGTGTGGCCGCCGGATCGCGCGATGTAGTCCTCCACCAGCAGCAGACCGCTCTCCCCTGCCCGCCGGGTGATCTGGAGCAGCTCGGTCATGGTCGCGACCTCCTCGACCTGCTCGGTCACGAACCACTGCAGGAATACCTCGGTTGCGTGATCGTGGTTCCCGCGGGCGAGGTCCACCAGGTCGTTGATGCGGGCCGTGACGTCGTTCTCCGAGTCGAGCGCCGCCGCGACGGCGTCCTCGGCGGTCGCGAAGCGTCCGACGGGCGCGGCGAGGGCCGGGATGTCGACCGTGCCGCCGGCGTCCTGGATGTAGGTGAGGAACTTCATGGCGTGACCGTGCTCCTCGGCGGCCTGGGCCGCGAAGAAGCCGGTCAGCTCCGGCAGGCCCTCGGCGTCGAACCAACTCGAGATCGCCAGATACTGGAGGTGCGCCTCGAACTCGCGGCCCATCTGGGCGTTGAGGCCGTCCACCACCGCGCTCTGCAGGGCCATGATCCACTCCTTGACGTGTGTTCCGGGCCCGATGGAGTGTACGGCGCCGGGCCCGGCGGGAGCCGGGATGGCGGCCGGCGCCGGTGACATCGTCCGGGGTCGCGGGTTAAGGTGGCCGCGTCGCGGCGATCACGATGACGCGGCCGTCCCCCGGCGGGAACACGGTACCCGCCGTCGCCTCACACCACCAAGGGAGTCCGCATGCAGCGCGCGTTCCGTCGCACCTCCGCCGGCCTGGCCGTCGCAGGGGCCGCCATCCTCATCGCCGGCTGCGGCGGTGGATCCGATTCGCTCAGCGCCGAGGAGTTGCGCACGCAGGCCGACGCGATCTGCGCGGAGGCCGATGAGCGCACCGACGCGATCGCCGAACCCACCAGCGAAGAGGATCTGGTCACCGCGTACACCGAGCTGCTCTCCATCCAGAACGACTCGATCGCCAGGTTGAAGGAGCTCGCGCCGCCATCCGAGCTCGAGTCCACCTGGAACGAGGCGATCTCACTCCAGGAGGAGCAGGTCGCGACGCTGCAGGGACTCGTCGACCGCATCGAGGCGGGCGAGGACGTGCAGACGGTCCTGGAGGAGGTCACCCCGGAGGCGGAGGCGCGCGAGGCAGAGCTCGACCGGCTCGCCGACGAGCTCGGCCTGAAGGTGTGCGGCCAGGACGACGACCAGACGACGGAGCCGACCACCACCGAGGGCACGACGACCGCGGCGACGACCCTCGGTGAGACGACCGCGCCCGCGACCACCGAGGCCACCACGCCGCCCACGGGCGCCGAGGGCACCTCCGAGCAGTACCTGCAGGACGCGCAGGCCGCGACGGCCGCGCTCACCGAGTTCGGCGAGATCCTCCAGAGCGTCGGCAGCCCGGAGCAGCTCACGGCCAAGGCCCCCGAGGCGCAGGAGTCGCTCGACGAGTTCGACGCCGCGATCGCCCAGATGGAGGGATACACGCTCTCGAGCCCGGAGCTGGAATCGCAGCGCGTGGCGTTCGTCGACAACGGACCGGCCATCAGCGACGTGCTGCGTCGCTTCGTCGACGCGGCCGCGGCCGGCGACGCTGAGGCCGTTCAGGCGCTGCTGCCGGAGGTCCTGACGGCCCTGACGGACTTCACCACCGACATCCGCTCGTAGCCGGCGGCGGCGGCGGGGGCCTCAGGGCCCCCGCTGCCCGCGGCGGGCCTTCTCGGAGCGCGACGCCCCGACGATGGCGGCGGTCACGAGGGCGCCCCAGAAGATGCCGTAGGAGAAGCCCCGCCACAGCGGCTGGTTCATCAGCACGATGTGGACGACCCACAGCAGCAGGGTGGCGAACGGGGCGACGAAGGCGATCTGCACGAGGATGTGCCGGTCCTCCCACCACCGCAGCCAGGCGGGAACAGGGCGTTCGGGTCGTCGCGTCGTCACCCCGCGAGGATAGCCCGGCCCAACGTAGACTGGCCCGGTGAACGAGGAGACCTCACCGCAGTGGCGGCTTGTCATGGAGTGGGCGGGCACGCTCACCGACATCGCGGGGGCGTCGGCGCTCGCGGCGTGGGATCGCGAGACCCTCATGCCCCCCGCGGGCGCGGATGGCCGAGCGCGCCAGCTCGGCACGCTCGCGGCGATGCATCACCGCGAGTTGGTGCGCCCCGACATCGGCGAGGCGCTCGCGGCGCTCGCGGGGGACGCGTCCCTCGATGAGGCGGGTCGGGCGATCGTGCGCCTGGCGAGACGGCGTCGTGACCGGGCGGTGCGGCTGCCGGAGAGCCTCGTGCGCGAGTCGAGCGAGGCGGCCTCGCGCGGGGTCAGCGCGTGGATCGAGGCCCGCCGCCGCGACGACTTCTCGCTCTACCAGGGGGCCCTGAGCACGATCGTTGACCTGAAGCGCCGCGAGGCCGAGGCCCTCGACCACGGCGGCGAGCTGTACGACGCCCTGCTGGACGAGTACGAGCCCGACACCCGCGCCGCCGATCTCGAACCGGTCTTCGCCGATCTCCGCACCCGGCTTGCGCCGCTGGTGGCCGAGGCGTCCTCCCGGGCGCCTGTCGCGCTCCCGGAGCGCGAGTGGAGCGCCGAGGGTCAGGTGACCCTCGCCCACGAGCTGGCGGAGATGATCGGCTTCGACCGGTCCTCCGGCGTGATCGCATGCTCGGAGCACCCGTTCACCAGCACCACGCACCGCGGCGATGTGCGCTTCACGACCCGGGTCGACCCGGAATCGCCGCTCAGCAGCATCGGCGCGGTCATGCACGAGGCGGGCCACGCGCTCTACGAGCAGGGTTTCCCCGCCGAGGGCGACCGGACGCCGCTGAACGACTCGCCGTCGCTGGGCGCCCACGAATCGCAGTCGCGCTTCTGGGAGAACCACGTCGGGCTGACCGGGGCCTTCTGGGCGCACATCGAGCCGGCGATGCGACGCCACTTCCCCGACGCCATGGCGGGCATCGACCACGAACTGCTGCACCGCGCGGCGAACGTCGTGCGCCCGTCGTTCATCCGGGTCGAGGCCGACGAGGTCACCTACAACCTGCACATCATCCTGCGCTTTGAAATCGAGCTCGCGCTCATGCGCGACGATCTGCGGGTGCCCGACCTTCCCGGGGCCTTCGCCGACAGCATGGAGGCGCTGCTGGGCATCCGCCCGCGCACCCCCTCGCAGGGGGCACTGCAGGACATCCACTGGGCCGACGGCCTCATCGGCTACTTCCCCACCTACACGCTGGGGAACCTCTACGCGGCACAGATCGCCGAGGCCGCCGACGAGGCCCTGGGCGGGCTGGAGGTCGCCATCGAGCAGGGCCGCTTCGGCGACATCCTGGGGTTCCTGCGCGAGCGCATCCACCGCCACGGGGCTCGCCTGCCCACGCCCGAGTTGATGCGGGGCGCGACCGGCCGCGACCTGTCCGCGGACGCCCTGATCGCCCACCTGGGCCGGGCGCATCTGCACCTGTCCGCCTGATGCGGCCCCATCTTCCCGCGCCGGTGCTGGTGATGCAGCATGTCGAGTGGGAGGGGCCCCACCGCATCGCCGCCGCATGCACGCGCGCCGGCGTGCCCGTGGTGATCCACCGGCCGCTCGCCGGGGAACCGCTCCCCCATCCCCGTGGCCTGGCGGCGGCGGTCGTGATGGGCGGCCCGATGAACGTCGACGATGTGCGCGCCCACCCGGGGCTGGCGGCCGAGCGCTCCTGGGTGGAGGAGGCCCTCGCCGCGGGGCTGCCGATGCTCGGGGTGTGCCTCGGGGCCCAGATGCTCGCGCGCGCGCTCGGGGCGGTCGTGACCACCGGGGCGGCGCCCGAGATCGGCTGGGCGCCCGTGCGCGTCGATGATGAGAGCGATCCCCTGCTCGGCCATCTCGCCCCGGCGACCCGGGTTCTGCATTGGCACGGCGATGTCTTCGACACCCCGCCGGGGGCGCGGCGCCTCGCCGAGTCGGACGCCACGCCGTGCCAGGCGTTCCGCCACGGCGACGCGTGGGGTGTCCTTTTTCACGCCGAGGCGGATGCCGCCCTGGTGGCCGCGTGGCTCGCGGAACCCGTGATGCTGCGGGAGGCGCGGGCGGCGCTGGGACCGGACGCCGCGGGCCTGCTCACCGCGGGCGCCGACGCGCACGGCGCGGAACTGGTCGCCCGCAGCACGCCGGGGCTGCGGGCCTTCGCGGGCCTGGCGGCCGAGCGGGCCCGCGCCCTCGGCGACGCCTAAGCCGCGCCCCGCTCGGCCGCCGCGGCGAGCTGGTGGCCACGCACGGCGGCTCCGATGATCCCCGCCTGGTTGCGCAGGGCGGCCGGCACCACGGGGGGGCGCACGTCGAGCAGGGGCAGGAAGCGGTCGGCTTTGCGCGAGATCCCGCCGCCGAGGATGATCAGCTCCGGCCAGAGGAGCGCGTCGACGCGGTTCAGGTACTCGTTGAGCAGCGGCGCCCAGGCGCGGTAGGAGAGGCCCCGCCGCTCGCGGGCGCCGGCCGAGGCGCGAAGCTCGCCGTCCTTTCCGCGGATCTCGATGTGCCCGAACTCGGTGTTCGGGACCAGCCGGCCGCCGGCGAAGAGCGCCGAGCCGATGCCGGTGCCGAGCGTCAGCACCAGGACGACGCCCGGATGCCCCGCCGCGGCGCCGAAGCGCATCTCGGCGAGTCCGGCGGCGTCGGCGTCGTTCAGCACGGCGCAGTCGCGTCCCAGGGCGCCGGCGAAGGCCGCCCGGGCGTCGAGGCCGATCCACGCCGGATCGAGATGGGCCGCGCTCATCATGGTGCCGCCCAGCACCACTCCCGGTACGCCGATGCCCACGGGCAGGCCCGGGCCGAGTTCCTCGACCAATCCGACGGCGGCCGCAACCACGTCGCCGGGGCGCGCCGGCTGCGGCGTCGGCACGCGCAGGCGCTCGCCGATCAGCTCGCCCGCGTTGACGTCGACCAGCGCGCCCTTGATGCCGCTGCCGCCGATGTCGATGCCGATCGCGCGGGCGGAGCCCACCCTCAGATCCCCTCGGTCGCATAGCGGACCAGGGAATGCACCTCGCGGCCCGGCAGACGCGCGCGGCCCGGCAGGAACGTCAGCTCCACGACGACGCCGACGCCGACCACCTCGCCGCCGAGTTCCTCCACCAGGCGGCAGACCGCCTCCGCGGTGCCCCCCGTCGCGAGGAGGTCGTCATGCACCACCACCCTCGCGCCGTGGGCCACGGCGTCGCGGTGCAGCTCCAGGGTGTCGACGCCGTACTCGAGCTGATACTGCGCGGAGATGCGGGCCCCGGGAAGCTTGCCCGGCTTGCGCGCCGCCGCCAGCCCCACGCCGATCTCGCGTGCGAGGGCGCCGCCGAGGATCAGCCCGCGGGCCTCGATGCCCACGATCACGTCGGGCCGCAGGGGGCGTGCCCACGCGGCGAGGGAGGTCACGCACGCGTCGAGCCCGCGCGCGTCCTGGAAGAGCGGCATCAGGTCGTAGAACAGGATGCCCGGGGACGGATAGTTGGGAATGCGCCGGATCGCCCCGTCGAGGTCGAACCCGGTGCTCACGTGCCGGCGACCCCGCGCAGCTCGGCGACCAGCATCAGGTGGCGCATGTGCGACGCGAGGGCCGCGAGCGACTCGAGCGACTCCAGCGCCTCGCGGCGGCGCTCGGGGTTGCGCGAGCGCAGCCCCGCGGCGAGGAGCTGTTCGAGCAGGCCGGCCTCGCGTTCGGCCGCGGTGCGGAAGATGCGCAGATGGCGCGGCTCGACGCCGTACGCCCCCAGCTCGAGCGCGGTCTTCACCACCTCGCGATCCGTGTCGTCGAACCCCCCGGCGCGCGCGCCGATGAGCCCGTAGTCCTCCAGCTGGCGCAGCAGCGCGAGACTCGCTCCGGTGGCGGCGACGATCTCCTCCGGGCTGTAGCGCCGGGTCGGTGCCGGCTCGGCGAGCTGGGCGCGCTTGAGCTGCTTGGCCTGGTTGGCCACGCTGAACGCGCCGGTGGTCGACGACTCCAGCTCCTGGCGGATGACCCGCAGCGGCAGGAACTCGTCGCGCTGCAGGCGCAGGATCGTCCGCAGGCGCTCCACCTCGAGCGGCGAGTAGAGCCGGTAGCGGCCGGCGGTGCGCTTCGGGGCGATCAGCCCCTGGTCCTCCAGGTAGCGGATCTTGGAGATCGAGATCGACGGGAAGTCGGCGCTCAGCAGATCACGCACCGCGCCGATCGTCAGCGCCTCGCCCCCCTCGCCCGCGGCGGGTTCGGTCTCGAACAGCGGAGCCTCATCCACGGCGCCACCCCCGGCAAGCCGGGGCGCCGCGGCCCGGCACCGTGGCTGTCGCACGCGGCCTCACCTGGCGAGGAACACGAGGCGGAACTTGCCGATCTGGATCTCGTCGCCGCTCTGCAGGGCCTCGTCGGCCTGGATGCGCCGCCGGTTCACGTACGTGCCGTTCAGGGACCCGAGGTCGCGCAGGGTCGCGGTGCCGCCGGCGAGCTCGATCTCGGCGTGGCGGCGCGAGACGGTCACATCGTCGAGGAAGACCGGGCTGGTCGGCTCGCGGCCGATCGCGACCGAGTCGCCGGTGAGGCGGAAGATCGCGCCGGGCGGGCCGCCTGCGCGCACCGCCAGCGTGGGGCCCTCGATCGCCGGGCCGGCCCAGGCGCCCGTCTCGACGGCCTCGTCGCTGATCGCCAGCGGGCCGGTGATCTCGCCGGTGCCCTGCCCCTCCACGATCAGCCGCGCGCCGCAGCGCCCGCAGAAGCGGTGGGCCTCACTCTGATGGAAGCCGCACTCGGGGCAGTACACGTGTCCCCGCCCCTACTCGTCGTCGCCGGCGAGACGGTCCATGTCGGGACTGCGCCCGGCGAGGATCCGGCTGAGCGCGTCGAGGTCGACGACCGACAGCTCGCCCTCGTCACGCCCCTTGAGCCGGCTGACCAGCTCGGTCTTCAGCATGTCGATGCGCCCGTGCAGCACCCGGCGCCGGCGCGAGACCTCGCGCTCCTCGTCGGTGAGGCGCCTGATCAGGTCTTTCAGCTCGGCGTCGGAGAGCTGCGTGAGGTCGGGCTGGGCTTCCATCGGTACTCCTCATCGAGCGCGGGCAGCCAGCATAGCGACCCTCAGGCGGAGATTGAGCCTCCCCGTGCAGATCGCCACGCGCGCGCGCCCCGGGAGGAGTAGTGCGCGAAGGTCACGAGGGCGAGCGCGACGGCGATCCACATCAGGACCTCGACCCACACGCCGGCGAACAGCAGACACCCGCCGGTGGCGAACATCGTGAGCGCCGACGAGACCTTCCCGGCCATGTCGACGCGCATCAGCACGCCGATGCGCGCGAGGGCCACGAAGCCGGCGATCAGGAGCACGTCGCGGGTGATCAGGGTGACCGGGGCGGCCCAATGCATCCTGTCCAGCAGGATCACCCCGACGAGGCCGACCCCCACCAGCAGCCGGTCGGCGAGCGGGTCGGCGATCCGCCCGAACGCCGATTCCGCCCGCAGGGCGCGCGCCAGCCATCCGTCGAGGAAGTCGGTGACGGCGACCGCCCCGAAGATCAGGCCGGCGGTGACCGACGTGGGCCCGGGCGCGCGGGCCAGGACCACCAGCAGCACCGGGAGCGCCGCCAGGCGGGCCAGGGTGAGCGCGTTGGGGACCATCCGCAGCCACGCGCCGCGGGTCGCCGATGCACCGGTAGCCGCCACGGTGCGATCCTCTCAGACCGGGCCCGCGAAGGACGCACGCAGGCGCGGGACCCGCCGACGCGACGGGCCGCCCGGTGGGCGGCCCGCAGGTTCACCTCAGTCGGGGCGAGAGGATTTGAACCTCCGACCGCCCGGCCCCCAGCCGGGTGCGCTACCAGACTGCGCCACGCCCCGAGGCGAGCGCCATCCTAGCGCAGCGCGCTCCAGATGTCGCGGATCGCCGCCGCCGCGCCGGCCAGCGGGACCTCGTGACGCTCGCGGCCGCGGCGCACCTGAACCTCAAGCGGACCGTCGGGGAGGGTGCGCTTGCCGACGGTCACGCGCACCGGGCACCCGAGCAGTTCGGCCTCCACGAACTTCTCTCCCGGCTTCGTGCCCGGGCGGTCGTCGAAGAGCACGTCCAGGCCGAGGTCCGACAGCTCGGCGAACAGGCCCTCGGCGAAGTCGGCCTGGGGCGTGCCCGGCGCCGCGATCAGCACCAGGTGGATGTCGAACGGTGCGATCGCCCGCGGCCAGGTGATGCCGGCCTCGTCGTGGAACTGCTCGACGGCGGAGGCGGCGATGCGGGCCGGGCCGATGCCGTAGCAGCCCATGATCATGGTCTGCTCGCGCCCGTCGACATCGAGATAGGTGGCGCCGAGCGCCTCGCTGTACTTGGTGCCGAGCTTGAAGATGTTCCCGATCTCGATGACGGGCTCCAGGTGCAGCGGCGACCCGGTGCCCGGCGCTCCCTCCCCCTCCAGCACCTCGCGGATGTCGGCGGTCTCGGCCGTGAAGTCGCGCCCGAGCACCACCCCGCGCAGGTGCTGCCCGTCGCGGTTCGCGCCGGTGACATAGTGGCCACGCTCGAGGGTGGTGTCGGCGATGATGCGCAGAGGCGAGCCGTCGGGCAGCGCGACCGGGCCGAGGGAGCCGGCGGATGCGCCGAACCACTCGCGGATCTCCTCGGAATGCGCCGCGCGGTGCGTCCCGACGATGCGCGCCAGTTTCTTCTCGTGCAGGGCGTGTTCGCCACGCACCAGCGCGAGCACGGGCCGCCCGTCCTCGGGCACGACCACCACGCTCTTGGCCAGGCGCGCCGCGGGCAGGCCGGTGAACGCGGCGAGCTCGTCGATGGTGCCGATGCCCGGCGTGTCGAACGCCTCCGGCGCCGCGGGCGCCTCGCCGAACTCGGGCTCCCGCGGGGTCGACACGGCCAGTTCGACGTTGGCGGCGTAGCTGCCGTCCTCACTGCGGGCGATCACGTCCTCGCCGGCCGGGCTCGGGGCCATGTACTCGTGCGCGCCGCTGCCGCCCATCATGCCGGTGTCGCTCTCGACCTGATACCAGTCGATACCGCAGCGGTCGAAGATGCGGGCGTATGCGCCCGCGTGGGCCTCGTACGAGGCGTCCAGCCCCGCGCGGTCGCGGTCGAACGAGTACGCGTCCTTCATCGTGAACTCGCGGACACGCAGCAGGCCGCCCTTGGCGCGGGGCTCGTCGCGCATCTTCGTCTGGATCTGGTACCAGCTCTGGGGCAGGTCGCGGTAGGAGCAGATCTCCCGGGCCGCGTGCCAGGTGACGATCTCCTCGTGGGTCATCCCCAGGACGAAGTCGCGCCCGGCCCGGTCCTGCAGCTGGAACTGCTCGGCCAGCGGATAACGCCCGGTGGTCTGCCAGATCTCCGCCGGGTGGAGCACCGGCATCAGCATCTCCTGAGCGCCGATGCGGTCCATCTCCTCGCGGATGATCGCCTCGATGCGCCGGATGACCCGCAGCCCGAACGGCATGATCGTGTAGAGGCCCGCGGCGAGTTGGCGCACGAGGCCGGCGCGCACCATCAGGATGTGGCTGATCGCCTCGGCGTCGGAGGGGGCATCGCGCAGGGTCGGCCACACCCGACCCGAGAGTCGCCACGACCCCCCTCGCGGGGCGGCGGGCATCGACCAGTCTGCGGGCGTGGAGGGCGTCGTCTGGGTCATGGCGCCCACTCTGCCAGACCCGGCGGCCGGTGTCGGCCGAGGGGCGCTCAGGCCGGGACGGTCACGCGCGGGTAACGCGCGGCCACGTACTCCTCGACCATCGCGATGAAGTCGTCGGCCAGCGTCGGCCCCTCGAGGGTGCGCACCTTCTCGCCGTCGACGTAGACGGGGGCGCGCGGCTGCTCGCCGGTGCCCGGGAGGCTGATGCCGATGTCGGCCGCGCGGCTCTCGCCGGGGCCGTTCACGATGCAGCCCATCACCGCGACCTTCAGGTTCGCGGCTCCCGGGCGCTCGATGCGCCACCGGTCCATGCGGCGCTCAAGATGCGCCTCGATGGTCTGCGCCAGCTCCTGGAAGACCGTGCTGGTGGTGCGTCCGCACCCGGGGCAGGCGGTCACGTCCGGCCGGAAGGCGCGCAGGCCGAGCGCCTGCAGCAGCTCGCGGCAGACGCGCACCTCGATGGCCCGGTCGCCGCCGGGCTCGGGTGTGAGGCTGGCTCGGATCGTGTCGCCGATGCCGGCCTGCAGCAGCAACGCGAGCGCCGCGGTGGTGGCGACGATGCCCTTGCTGCCCATGCCGGCCTCCGTGAGGCCGAGGTGCAGCGGGTACGCGCAGCGACCGGCGAGGTCGGTGTAGACGGCCACCATGTCCTGCAGGCGGCTGGTCTTGCACGACAGGACGATGCGGTTGGCGGGCAGCCCGAGCTCCTCGGCGGCCTCGGCCGAGGTGAGGGCGCTCTGGATCATGGCCTCGCGCAACACGGCGTCCGCGCCGACCGGTTCGGCCGCCCGGCCGTTGTCGTCCATCAGGCGGTCAAGCAGTTCGGGGTCGAGCGATCCGGCGTTCACGCCGATGCGCACCGGCTTGCCGTGTTCGACGGCCACCGCGATCATCGTCGCGAAGTTCGCGTCGTGACGGGCCCCGCGGCCGACGTTCCCCGGGTTGATCCGGTACTTGGCCAGAGCGTCGGCGCAGTCGGGGAACTCGCGAAGCAGGGTGTGGCCGTTGTAGTGGAAGTCGCCCACGAGCGGGACATCGACGCCATGGTCGTCGCGCAGGCGCGCGACGATCTCCCCCACCTTCGCGGCCGCGGCGCGGTTGTTGACGGTGATCCGCACGATCTCGGATCCCGCGCGCGCCAGCCAGGCCACCTGCGCGGCGGTGCCCGCCGCGTCGGCGGTGTCGGTGTTGGTCATCGACTGCACGACCACCGGGGCGCCGCCTCCCAGCTCCACATCGCCGATGCGGCACAGGTGGCTGTGGCGGCGGGGTGCGGGCGCGGTCATCGACTCCCAACGTTAGCCGAGCGGCGCGGAACCCGCCGCGGCCCTCCGGGGGGGCCGCTCACGGCTGCTGGTCGATCTGGAAGCCCTCGCCGGTGATGCGGCCGATGTCGTTCTGCAGGGCGAAGACGAAGACCAGCATGATCAGCACGAACCCGACCATGGAGGCGCGCTCGTAGGCGGTGGCGCTCACCGGGGAGCCCTTCAGCTTCTCGATCAGCGCGAAGACGATGTGCCCACCGTCCAGAGGCAGCACCGGGAGCAGGTTGAACACGCCGAGCGCCAAACTGACCACGGCGACGAAGCGCATCAGCACGACCCAGCCGTCGTCGGAGACCTCGTTGAAGACGGCGCCGACGCCCACCACGCTGTTCAACTGCTCGCGGGCCTCGGAGCTGGTGAACATCTCGCCGATCACGTCGACGTTCGCCTTGATGACGAACCACGACCAGTCCCAGCCCTGCTGCAGGCCCGCGATCGGCCCGTAGCGCACCGTCGGGCCCTCGGTCACCCCGAAGGTGAAGCCGAGGCCCGGTATCGGTTCGCCGGTCTCGGGGTCTGTCTGCACGTCCCCGGTCTGGTCGCGCAGCACATCGAGCGTCGCCGGGCGCTCGATGGTCCGCCCGTCGCGCCCGATGGTGAGGACGACGACATCGCCCGGCTCGCCGGATCGCAGTGTGCGGCGGACGACCTCGGGGTCGCCGGCGGCCGGCACGCCATCGACGGCGACGAGGGTGTCGCCGGGCTGCAGGCCGGCCGCCTGCGCCGCCGAGTCGGGCGTCACGGCGCCGACGCGGGTGCTGAGCTCGGCGGTCGGCACGCCGATCCAGAAGATCGCGGCGAACATGATGATCGCCAGCACGATGTTGACGGCGGGGCCCGCGAGGATGGTCGCGACGCGGCGCCAGACGGGCATGTTGTAGTAGGCGCGCGCCTCGTGCTCCGGGTCGACCTGCTCGGCCCGGGTCATGCCGGTGATCTTCACGTAGCCGCCGGCGGGGATCCACCCGATGGCGTACTGGGTCTCGCCCCGCGTGAACGACGTGATCGGCTTCCCGAAGAAGATCGAGAAGCGCTCCACGCGCATTCCGCACCACTTGGCGACGACCATGTGCCCGGCTTCGTGCACCAGCACGAGCCCCATGAGGATCAGCACGAACCAGAGGATGTTCAGACCGACCACGCGGCCACCTTCCCGATCGTCGTCGCGGTGAGGTCACGGGCGCGCGCGTCGGCGTCGAGCACGGCCTCCAGGCTGTCGGCCGGCGTCGCCGCCAGCGACTGCAGCGCGTGGTCGACGGCCCGCGGGATGCCCATGAAGCCGAGGCGCCCGTCGAGGAAGGCGCCCACCGCGACCTCGTTGGCGGCGTTCAGGATGGCGGGAGCCGTGCCGCCTTCGCGCCCGGCGGCCCGGGCCAGCGCGAGACACGGGAAGGCGTCCTCGTCGGGGGCCTCGAAATCGATGCGCCGGCCCACCAGGTCCATGGCCTCACGCGGCGGCGGGGGCGCCGGGTGGCGCAGCGCGTAGCCGATCGGGACCCGCATGTCCGGGGGCCCGCAGTGGGCCAGGACGCTGCCGTCCTCCACTCGCACCATCGCGTGGATGAGTGACTGGGGGTGCACCACGACCTCGATGCGGTCGTAGCCGAGTTCGAACAGGTGGTGGGCCTCGATCACCTCGAGGCCCTTGTTCATGAGCGTGGCGGAGTCGACGGTGATCTTCGCGCCCATCTCCCACGTGGGATGGCGCAGCGCGTCGGCCGGGGTGACCGCTTCGAGTTCGCCGGCCGGCCGGCCGCGGAACGGCCCACCGGAGGCCGTGAGGATCGCGCTCGCCACCCGCCCGGCGGGCAGGCCCTCCATGAGCTGGAACAGAGCCGAGTGCTCGGAGTCGACCGGGAGCAGGCGGGCACCGGTGCGGGCGCGGACGGCGGCGACCACGTCGCCTCCCGCCACGAGGCTCTCCTTGTTGGCGAGGGCGACGTCGATGCCGCGCTCCAGGGCGGCGAGCGTGGGGCGCAGCCCGGCCGCCCCGACGAGGGCGTTCAGCACCATGTCGGGTTCTGCGGCGTCGATCAGGCGCCCGAGGTCGGGGTCGTGCGGCACAGTGCCGCCCCCGTCCGCACATGCCGTGTGCGCGACCCCCTGCGCGCGTGCCTGTTCGGACATCCGCGCGCCGCGCGAACCGCAGGCCAGGCCGCAGGCCACCAGATCGGGCGCCCCGGCGATCACGTCCAGCGCCTGGACGCCGATCGAGCCCGTCGACCCGAGAACCAATATCCGCTTCACCCGACTGATGGTAGCGGGGTGCGCCGCGCGCTCGGTGAAGGCGGCGCTAACGCGGTCCGACCAGCTCGTGAGCCGTCTCGCAGAACGCCGCGACCAGCGACGCGCAGGCATCGAGGTCATCGGGGTGGCAGGTCTCGACCACCTGGTGCACGTAACGGGTCGGGATCGAGACGCACCCGGCCACCGCACCGTTCCCCGAGAGCTGGAGCTCGCGCGTGTCGGTGCCGCCGCGCGTCATGATCTCCAGCTGGTGCGGGATCTCGCGCTCCTGCGCCACGCGGACGAGGTGGTCGACGAGCTCCCCGGGCACGATCGCGCTGCTGTCGTAGACCTTGATCGCGGCCCCGCCCCCGATCTCGGAGATCCGCTCGTGCGGCTTCGCCGAGGGCCCGTCGTTGGCCAGCGTGATGTCGATCGCGAGACCGATGTCGGGCCGCACCCGCGCGGTGGCGACACGCGCGCCGCGCAGCCCGACCTCCTCCTGGACGCTCGCGACGGCGACCACCTCGGAGGCGTGGTCGCCGAGGGCGCGCATCGCCTCGATCATCACGTAGAGCCCGGCCCGGTTGTCGAGGCTCTTGCAGGTCAACAGATCCCCGAGGCGCGCCATCGCGCGCTCACGCGTCACCACGTCCCCGGGGCGCACCAGATCCTTCACGCGCTCGCCGGGCAGGCCGACATCGACATAGAAGTCCTCGAGTTTCGGCGCGCGCCGCTTCTCCTCATCGCTCATGAGGTGCACAGGACGCGAGCCGAGGACGCCCAGGAGGTCCTCGCGCCCGTGGACGATCACGCGCTGAGCCGCGAGGGTCTTCGGGTCGAAACCGCCGAGCGGGATCAGCCGCAGGAAGCCCGCGTCCTCGACGTGGCTCACCATGAACCCGATCTCGTCGAGGTGGGCCGCCAGCATCACGCGCGGCCCGCCCGAGCCGGGGCGGCGCGCGATCAGGTTTCCGAGCGGATCGACCTCGATCTCCTCGCACACGGGATCGAGTTCGCGGCGCACGACCGCGCGGATGCGCTCCTCGCGCCCGGAGGTGCCCGGCGTCTCGCACAGCTCGGTCAGCAGATCGAGGTTCATGAAGGGAGCCCTTCGCTAGTAGACGAGCACGACCGTCACGACATACGCCACGACGGCGCCGAAGAGCATCGCATCGAAGCGATCCAGCACGCCCCCGTGCCCCAGCAGGATCCTGCCCGAGTCCTTCGCTCCGACATCCCTCTTGAGCATCGACTCGAACAGGTCGCCGATGAACGCGGCCGGGCAGATCGCCAGGCCGAGCACCAGGGACTGCCAGCCGTTGATCCAGTCCATGTAGAGCCCGGCGACCCACACCGCGAGCGTGGCGACCACCAGGCCGACGACGGCGCCCTCGACGGTCTTCCTGGGCGAGGTGACCGGCGCGATGGGGCGGGTGCCCCAGAGGCGTCCGCCGATGTAGGAGGCCGTGTCGAAGACCCAGACGCCGACGAGCACGTTGACAACGGCCTGGGCGCCCTCGGGGAGCTCGCGCGTCATGACCAGCACCGCCAGCGGCACGCCGATGTAGACGACGCCGAAGAGCGTGACCGCCATCCGGGCGGTGATGTCCTCCCGCCGCTGCAGGATCAACCCGGCGATCGCCACCATCAGAAGCGACGCGCCGAGGCCGATGAGCAGACCGTGTTCCGGCGCGTCGTGCAGCCACGCCCCGCCGATGACGGCGAGCGTGCCGGCGTACCCCGCCCAGCGCAGAGGCCGCCAGGCGGCGGTGAGGTTGTAGAGCTCATAGAGCGCGAGGAACGCGATCGCGAGCACGGCGGCGACGAACAGGGGACCGCCGATGACCACGGCGATGATCGCCACGACCACGCCGGGCACCGCGACGAGGATGCGCGATCTCAGGATGGTTCACGCCCCCCGAAGCGGCGCTGGCGCCCGGCGTAGTCGTCGAGGGCCTCCCGGAGGGCGTCGCCGTCGAAGTCGGGCCACATGCGCTCGGAGAAGTACAGCTCGGCGTAGGCGCTCTGCCACAGCAGGAAGTTCGAGAGCCGCCGCTCCCCGCTGGTGCGGATCACGAGCTCGGGGTCGCGCATCTCGGGTGCGTACAGGCAGCGGGCGAACTCCTCCTCCCCGGCCTCCGGCCCGAACTCGGCGGCGAATCGGCGTGCCGCGTCGACGATCTCCTGACGCCCGCCGTAGTTCATCGCGATGAACAGACGCAGGCGCGTGTTGGCGGCCGTCTGCTCCTCGGCCCGCGCGATCCGCTCGCGCAGGGCAGGGTCGAGCCGGTCGATGCGCCCGACAAAGCGCACCTGGACGCCCTCGGCATGCAGCTCGCCGATCTCGCGGTCGATCAGCTCGCGGAACAGGCTCATCAGGTCATCGACCTCATCGACCGGCCGCGACCAGTTCTCGGTCGAGAACGAGTAGATGGTGAGGTCCTCGATACCGGCGTCGCCCGCGGCCCGGACGACGCGTTTCAGGGCACGCGCCCCCGCGCGGTGGCCGGCTCCCACCGGGAGGTGGCGCTCACGGGCCCAGCGGCCGTTGCCGTCCATGATGACCGCGACGGACCGCGGCACCTCGGAATCGGCCGCGGAACGCCGCGGCTCGGGCTCGCGGCCGAGGCCCAGAAGGGCCCGGGCGCTGCGCCACCGGGTGAGGATCGTCATCGGAGGCGGACGCCGGCTCGATCAGACCTCGAGGATCTCCGCCTCTTTGTGGGCCAGGAGCTCATCGATCACCTTGACCTCCGCGTCGGTGAGCTTCTGGACCTCGGCCTCGGCGCGGGCGAGCTCGTCACGCGAGATCCCGCCCTCCTTCTCCTCGGCCTTGAACTCCTTCAGCACGTCCTTGCGCACGTTGCGCACCGCGACGCGGGCCTCCTCGGCCATCTTGTGCACGAGGCGAACCATCTCCTTGCGGCGTTCCTCAGTGAGCATGGGCACGGGCAGGCGGATGATCTTGCCGTCGTTGTTCGGGGTCAGGCCGATGTCGGACTCCATCAGGGCCTTCTCGATCGCCCCGATGATGCTCGGGTCGTACGGCTGCACCGTGATCAGCCGCGACTCGGGGGTGTTCACCCCGGCGAGCTGGTTCAGCGGCGTGCGCGTGCCGTAGGCCTCGACGGTGACGCGGTCGAGCAGCGCCGTGGAGGCGCGCCCGGTGCGGACGGTGCCGAACTCGGTTGCGAGCGCCTTGCCCGCCCCCTCCATGCGCCGCTTGGCGTCCTTCAGTCGGTCCTGCATCAGCGCCTCCTAGTCGGTGACGACCATCGTGCCGACCCGCTCGCCGTCGAGCAGGCGGCCGATGTTGCGCTCATCGCCCATGTTGAACACGTAGATGGGCAGGCCGTTGTCCATGCACAGGGTCAGCGCCGTGGTGTCCATGACCCGCAGGCCGCGCTCGATCGCCTCCATGTGGCTGATGCGCGGGATCAGCTTGGCCTCCGGCACCTCGCGGGGATCAGCGTCGAGGACGCCCTCCACCGCGTTCTTGGCCATCAGGATGCACTCGGCGCCGATCTCAAGGGCGCGGAGCGCGGCCGTCGTGTCGGTGGTGAAGAACGGGTTGCCGGTACCGCCGGCGAAGATCACCACCCGGCCCTTCTCGAGGTGGCGGATGGCACGGCGGCGGATGTAGGGCTCGGCGACCTCCTGCATGGCGATCGCCGACTGGACGCGGGTGACCAGGCCCAGCTTCTCCAGGGCGTCCTGGATGGCGAGGGCGTTCAGCACCGTGGCGATCATGCCCATGTAGTCGGCGGTGGCGCGGTCCATGCCGATCGACGCGCCCTGCAGCCCGCGGAAGATGTTGCCCGCGCCGACCAC
The DNA here is from genome assembly GCA_046569985.1 of Thermoleophilia bacterium. Lineage (GTDB taxonomy): Bacteria > Actinomycetota > Thermoleophilia > Miltoncostaeales > Miltoncostaeaceae > JAVJSF01. The sequence continues at coordinate 19,038 of JBKHVQ010000334.1, forward strand.
GATGGCCACGTCGACGCCGCGATCGACGGCCTCGTTCACCTGGCGGGCGATGACGGCGATGCGCCCGGGGTCGATGCCGTACGGCTCATCGCCCATCAGCGCCTCGCCCGACAGCTTCAGGACGACCCGCCGGAAGGCGACGCCGGAGTCACCCGCCGCGCGGGCCGGGAAGCCGGGGTCCGGGGACGCTCGCGGCGTCCCCGGATCGGATGGGTCGCTACTGGCCAAGCTCGAACAGCGCGAAGCGGCGGATGGTGATGTTCTCGCCGAGGGCGGCGGCGATCTCGACGCGCAGATCCTCGATCGTGCGCGGCTTCTTCTCCGCCCCGTCCTTCACGAACTCCTGCTCCAGCAGGCAGAGCGACTTGAGCTGCTTCTGCAGTTTGCCCTCGACGGCCTTCTCGCGCGCCTTCTCGGGGACATCCTTCGCCTGCTCCTCGAAGATGGCGCGCTCGGCGGCCGCGTACTCCGCCGGTACCTGATCGATGCTGATGAACTGCGGCTTCATCGCGGCGATGTGCAGCGCGACATCGTGCACGAAGGCCTGGAACTGCTCGGTCCGGGCGACGAAGTCCGTCTCGCAGTTCACCTCGAGCAATACGCCCACGCGCCCCGCGGCGTGGATGTAGCTGTCGACGATGCCCTCGTTGGCCGCGCGGCCCGCGCGCTTCGCGGCGTCGGCGAGGCCCTTCTTGCGCAGCTCGGCGGTGGCGGCCTCGATGTCGCCGCCGGCCTCCTGCAGGACCTTCTTGCAGTCCATCATCCCCGCGCCGGTGCGCTCGCGCAGCTCCTTGACGAGGCCTGCGGTGATGGCGGTGCTCACGATGCGGCCTCCTCGGTCGCGGTCTCCGCGGGGGCGGCCGCCTCCGCGGCGGGGGCCTCGGCCGCAACCTCGGCGGGGGCACCGGCGGCCTCGGCGGGGATCTCCTCGGCGCTGGCCACGATCTCGGGGCTCGCGACGGTGCCGCGGCCCTCGAGCACCGCGTCGGCCAGCGCGCCGAGGATCAGGTTGCACGAGCGGATGGCATCGTCGTTGCCCGGGATGACGTAGGTGGCGTCATCGGGGTCGCAGTTGGTGTCGACAAGGCCGATCACCGACAGGCCGAGGCGGTTCGCCTCGCGCACGCCGATCGCTTCCTTCTTCAGGTCGACGATCACGACCGCGTCGGGCAGGCGCTGCATATCGGCCACGCCGCCCAGGTTCGTCTCGAGCTTGAGCAGCTCGGCCTCGCGGGCCAGGCGCTCACGCGTGGGCAGCAGCTCCAGCTGCCCGCCCTTCTTCTGGTTGCGCAGCTCGTGCAGGCGGCGGATGCGCTGGGAGATGGTCCCCCAGTTGGTCAGCAGGCCGCCGAGCCAGCGGTGCGAGACATACGGCATGCCGCAGCGCTTCGCGTTGTCGGCGACCGCGTCCTGGGTCTGCTTCTTGGTGCCGACAAACAGGACGGTGCCGCCGCGCTGGGAGATCGCGCGGACGACATCGCACGCCTGCTCCAGGAGCACGATGGTCTGCTGCAGGTCGATGATGTAGATGCCGCTGCGCTCGCCGAAGATGTAACGCTTCATCTTCGGGTTCCAGCGCCGTGTCTGGTGTCCGAAGTGGACGCCGGACTCGAGCAGCTGCTTCATGGTCACGTTGGGCACGGGACTCCTCGCTGCGATGGTTGTGAGTGGAACGCCGGCTCGGCCCGATGGACCCTGCGCAGATGGCGCGGGGCACCGCCACCGGGGGTACGTGCCGGGGAGTGGATTGACGTGCGACCGCGGAGTCTAGCGGGATTCGGCGAGCGCCCGCGCCGCCGCCCGGTCCGGCGTCAGGTCCAGGGCGCCCGCGGAGCGAGGTCGGCCCCCTCGGCGGCCATCTCGCGCGCCCGCTCCAGCGCCCCCAGCAGGTCGTCCGGCAACGGGCTCTCCACCTCGACCGGCTCGCCGGTCTCCGGGTGGGGAAAGCCGAGGTGGGCCGCGTGGAGGAACTGCCGCGTGAGGCCGAACGGGTTCGCGCGCCGGCCGTACACGGGGTCGCCGACCACCGGGAGCCCCTCCGCTTCGAGATGGACGCGGATCTGGTGCGTGCGACCGGTCTCGAGGCGCGCCTCGAGCAGCGAGAAGTCGCCGAGCCGCTCGAGGCGGCGCAGGTGCGTGACCGCCTCGCGGCCCCGGTCCTCGCCGACCTGCACCGACATCCGCGTGCGGACGCGCCGGTCGCGGCCGATGGCGCGCTCGACGGTGCGCGCGGGCGGCGCCTGCCCGTGGACCATCACGATGTAGCGGCGTTCGATCTCGCGCCTCTTCATCATCCGCTGCAGTCGGCGGTGGGCCCGCTCGGATTTGGCGACGACCAGCAGCCCGGAGGTGTCGCGATCGAGGCGGTGCACGATCCCCGGGCGGGTCGGGTCGTCGCCGCCGCGGATCGCGTGGGCGAGCAGGCCGTGCACCAGGGTGCCCCCCGCGTGGCCGGCGGAGGGGTGGGTCACCACTCCCGCCGGCTTGTCGACGACGATGAGGTGCTCGTCCTCGAAGTGGATGGTGAACGGCACCGAGTCCTCGGGTTCGAGGTCCGACAGCGGCGCCGGCGCGGGCCAGGAGGTGCTGCAGACCGGCAAGCGCAACGTGACGCTGGAAAGCCTGGAGCCCGTGGGCAACTACGCCGTCCAGCCCACGTTT
>JBKHVQ010000335.1:0-2714 GCA_046569985.1 Thermoleophilia bacterium
CGCATGCGCCGCCGGGCCGGCTATCACCGCAACGCTCCCGGGGTGGCGAAGCCCGCGGCGCCGGTGCCCCTGGGCGCCTGGCGCTATCCGGCCTTCGCCTTCTGTGCCGCCGTCGTCGGCCTCACCCTGGTGCTGCCGCTCGGGGTCCTCGTCTACTGGGCCTCGCGCACGGCCGGCACCACCGTCGACTGGGGCGAGTTCGGGCAGGCGGCCCTCAACTCGATCGTCACCGCCGCGCTGGCGGCCGGCATCGCGCTTGTCGCGGCCGTGCCGATCGCCCGTCTCGGGGCCCGCTACCCCGGGCGCGCCAGCCGCGGCATCGAGGCCGCCCATCACGCGGGATACGCGCTGCCGCACCTGGTGGTGGCGCTGGCACTGGTTTTCCTCGGCATACGTCTGGTCCCGTGGGCGTATCAGTCGCTGGGAATGGCGGTGTTCGCGCTGGTGGTGATATATGTGCCGCTGGCGATCGGAGCGCTGCGGGCCTCGATGCTGCAGGTCTCCCCGTCGCTCGAGGACGCCGCGCGCGGCATGGGCAGGGGCTCGCTCGGGGTTCTCGTCACGATCACGGCGCCGTTGGTGCGGCCCGGGGTCTTCGCCGCCGCAACGCTCGTCTATATCGGTGCCATCAAGGAGTTGCCCGCGATGCTCTTGCTCGCCCCCACGGGTTACGACACCCTGGCGACGATGATCTGGGGCGAGACCAGCCGGTCGGTGTTCGAGGCGGCGGCGCTTCCTTCCCTGGTGCTCCTGGCCGTGTCGGCGCCGGTGCTCGCGCTGCTGGTGGGGAGGGAACGATGAGGCGCGCGGGCCGTCGTGCCGGCGCGGCGCTGGATGTGCTGCCCGAGCCGAGTTCCGGCGTGACCATCCCGCCGGTGCCGGTCAGCCACCCCTCGCCGCGCGTCGCCCTGTCCGGGTTCGAGGCGCCGGCCGTGCGCTGCCGCGGCGTGCGCAAGCGCTTCGGCGATATCGATGCCCTCGACGGCGTGAACCTGCGTGTCGCCACGGGGACGCTCACGGCCGTCATCGGCCCCAGCGGATGCGGAAAGACCACCCTTCTGCGCACGCTCGCCGGCTTCGAGACTCCCGACTACGGCGAGATCGACATCGGGGGACGCCAGGTGGCGGGGCCATGCCGGTTGGTCCCCGCCCGCGAGCGCGACATCGGCATGGTCTTCCAGGACTACGCGCTCTTCCCGCATATGGACGTGCGGGGCAACGTCGGCTACGCGCTCGGCCGCCGGCCCGAGCGGGCCCGGGTCGAGGAGATGCTCGAGTGCGTCGGCCTGGCCGGCCTGGGCGCACGCCGGCCGCACGAGTTGTCGGGCGGCCAGCAGCAGCGCGTCGCGCTGGCCCGGGCGCTGGTCGCTCACCCGGCGGTGGTGCTGCTGGACGAGCCCTTCTCGAACCTGGACGCGTCGCTGCGCGTGCAGGTCCGCTCCGAGGTGCGCCAGATCCTGGCGGCCCAGGGCGTGAGCGCCCTGCTCGTGACCCACGACCAGGAGGAAGCCCTCAGCATGGCCGACCGCATCGTGGTGATGCGCGACGGCCGCGTGGTGCAGGAGGGCGATCCGGACGAGGTCTACCACCACCCGGCGACGCGCTGGGTCGCGGGTTTCCTCGGTGAGGTCGAGTCGCTGTCGGGGTCCGCGGAGGGGGATCGCGTGGCGACCCCCCTCGGCGGCGTGGACTACGACGGCGCGGAGCGGGGGGCGGTCGACGTGCTGGTGCGCCCGGAGGACATCGCGATGGTCGCCGCCGATGTGCCCGGCCCCGACGATGCCGCCGAAGCCACCGTGGTGGAGCGCCAGTTCTTCGGCCACGACCAACTCGTCACGGCGGCGCTCGCCGACGGCCGGCGCGTGCGCCACCGGTGCGGCGGTGGCGGCATCTGGCGTCCCGGCGACCGGGTGCGGATGTGGGTCTGCGGCCCGGCGACGGTGCTGCCCGCGGAACGTGAGCCCGAGGCCGGGGCCCAGGTCGCCACGCCCGTCTAGCCGCCGTCCACCCGGAGGCGGCTGAGTCGCCGGTCGCGGTAGCGCCTCCCGCCGGTCTGGCAGGTGGGGCAGTAGACCAGCTCGTACTCGGCGAAACTCACCCGTGCCAGCGGCGTCGCGCAGCGCAGGCACGGGTCCCCGTGGTGGCCGTGCACCATGGTCACGCGATCCTCGCGCGCCGGGAGCGCGGTGCCGATGCGCTCCCGCGCGCGTTCCAGCGCCTGCCCCAGCACGGTGTCGGCGGCCCGGGCGAGGCGGCCGAACTGCTCGTCGTCCAGCCGCGCCGCCGGCGCGAACGGGGCGAGACGCGCGGCCCACATGATGTCGGCCGCGTACGCCCGCCCGATCCCCGCGACGCGCCGGCCGTCGCGCAGGGCGCTGTGCAGCACCGACGCCGGGGGCGCCGCGAGCGCGGATGCCCAGTCCGCCGGCGCGAGCCCGATCGGCTCGGGCCCGAGCCGCGCGTACGGGGGGTGAGCAGCGAGGTCGGCGACGCGCAGCAGGTGGGCGCTCGCGCGGCGGCGGGTGCCCAATTCGCGCAGGCGCAGCACACCGGCGCCCTCGATATCGAGATCCAGGCATGCGGTGCGGCCCGGGCGCCCGGACCCCGCGGTCGTGAGGCCGAGGCGCCCGGAGCTCATCAGGTGCATCACGAGCACCAGCCCGCCCTCCATCGCCAGCCCGATGAGCTTGCCGCGGCGCCAGACGGCGGCCACC
>JBKHVQ010000336.1:0-2519 GCA_046569985.1 Thermoleophilia bacterium
ACCGCGCGGCCCTCGATCGGCGCGCGGTGGCGACCCGACCAGGTCACCTCGACGGAGTCGCGCACGGCGAGCAGCAGCTCGAGCTTCTCGGCGAACAGGTCGTCGTAGTCGCCGAGGTCGTGGCCGAACAGCGGGAACGACTCGATGAACGAGCCGCGCCCGGCCATGATCTCGGCCCGCCCGCCGGAGAGCAGGTCGAGCGTCGCGAAGTCCTGGAAGACACGCACGGGGTCATCCGAGCTCAGCACCGTCACCGCGCTGGTCAGCCGGATGCGTTCCGTGCGCGCCGCGATCGCCGCCAGCACAACCGCCGGCGCCGAGGCGATGAAGTCCGGGCGATGATGCTCGCCGACCCCGTAGAGATCCAGCCCGACGGCCTCGGTGAGCTCGGCCTCCTCGACGACCCGCGCCATGCGCAGCGCGGCGTCGCCGCCGGTGGCGAGCTCCGCGAATGTGGTGACCCCGATCTCCATGGCCGCGCTCCTCCCTCGCCGCAGTGGACGGAGACTAGCACGATGCTTGTGTCATCAAGTACCTGCCCGGACGCCGCCGGCTCCGACGGGCCATCACGCAATAGGCTGCACCCATGAACCTGCCTCTCCTCACCGCCCTCGCCGAGGCTCACGGGCCCTCCGGCCGCGAGGACCGCGTCCGCGCCATCGTCGAACCCGAACTCGCCGCCCTCTGCGACAGCGTCGAGCAGGACCCGCTTGGCGGCCTCATCGCCCGGCGCGCCCCGACGGGGGACGGCCCGCGCCTGATGCTCGCCGCGCACATGGACGAGATCGGCCTCATGGTCACCCACGTCGAGGAGCACGGCTTCCTGCGCGTGATCCCGCTCGGGGGCTGGGACGCGCGCACGCTCACGGGCCAGCGCGTGCTGGTGCGCGGGCGCGAGGACCTGGAGGGCGTCGTCGGCACCACCCCGGTCCACCTCCTCGACGAGGCCGCCCGCAAGAAGGCTCCCGAGATCTCCGATCTCGCGATCGACCTCGGCCTGCCCGGCGACCGGGTGAAGGAACTGGTGCGCCGCGGCGACACCGTCACGCGCATCCGCGCCCTGCGCCCCCTCGGCGACCTGCTCACCGGCAAGAGCCTGGACGACCGCGTCGGCGTCTACGTGATGATCGAGGCCCTGCGCGCCGCCGGCCCGGCGCGCGGCGAGGTCGTCGCGGCGGCCACGGTGCAGGAGGAGGTCGGCCTGCGCGGCTCGCGCGTCAGCACCGCCCGGGTGCGCCCGGACATCGCGCTCGCCATCGACACCTGCCCCGCCGACGACGGCCCGGGCGGCAAGCGCAGCGGCACCACCCTGCTGGGCGAGGGCGCCGCGATCCGCATCATGGACGCCAGCGCCATCGGCTCCCGGGCGCTCGTCGACCTGCTGGAGCGCATCGCCGTCGAGCGCGGGATCCCCCACCAGTTCCACGTGGCCAACCGCGGGGGCACCGACACCCAGAGCCTGCAGCTCTCGGGCGAGGGTGCCGTCGCGGGCTGCGTCTCGATCCCCTCGCGCTACGTCCACACGAACGTCGAGGTGGTGCATCCCGCCGATGTCGACGCGTCGGTGCGGCTGGTGGCGGCCCTCATCGAGCGCGCCCACGAGCTCGAGCCGCCCTCCTGACGAGGGCGCGGCGGGCTACGCGACCGCGACGCCCACCACGACCGCGGCGACCATCAGCACGCCAACCAGTCCGCAGCCGGGGGCGCCGATCCGCCCGTAGGCCATGTGCCCGCGGCCGAACCCCGACAGGACGAAGCCGGCGGCCGCGCCGCCCAGCAGCCCGCCCACGTGGCCACCGACCGAGATCCCCGGGATCAGGAAGGTGATCACCAGGTTGATCACCAGCAGCGCCCCGACCGTCGAGCCGAGCAGGGCGACGCCCTTCTGGCGCTCGAGCAGGAACAGCGCGGCCATCAGTCCGAACACCCCGCCCGAGGCGCCGACCGTGAGGGCGTTCGGGTCCATCGCCAGGGCGGCCGCGGAGCCCCACAGGATCGCGGTGAAGTAGATCGCGAGGAAACGCGCCGGGCCGGCGTAGCGCTCGAGGGCCCCGCCGAGGATCCACAGCAGATACATGTTGAAGGCCACATGCAGCACGCTGGCGTGGAGGAAGGCGCCGGTGATCATCCGGTACCACTCGCCGTCGGCCACCGCGGGGCCGAAGACCGCGCCGTCCTGCACGAGCTGCGAACCGGACACGCCGCTGACGCCGACCCCCTGGATCATCTCCACGAGGTAGATCAGGATGTTCACCGCGACGATAACGGTGGTCGCCACCGCGACCCCCGATGCGCTGGCCGCGCGCACCCTGCGCACCGCCTGCGGCTGGCTACGCCCCTGGCCGCCGCACTCCGGGCAACGCATGCCCACCGGCGCGACGGTCATGCAGTCGGTGCAGATGGGCCGGCCGCACGAGGTGCACGAGATCAGCGTCTCACGGTCGGGATGCCGGTAGCAGTGGCGGACCTGGGGCTCGCCGGAGGTGGAGACGTCCATACGGTCCGATTGTAGGGAACGC
>JBKHVQ010000337.1:0-3416 GCA_046569985.1 Thermoleophilia bacterium
TAGTGTGGTCCGCGGCACGCGGCCGCGTGCCGTCCGCCGCGGGCGGCCCACGGGCCGAGTCGGCGCGATCGATCCTCCCCTCGGCGGCGCCGCCACCGGCGCCGGCCACGTACCGCCGGGAGCCATGACCCCAGATCCCACGAACGTGATCAGCATGTCCCGGAGCCGCCGGTGAGCCGCTGGCGCCGGCGCCGCGCGTCGCTGCGCGGCCTGCTGTCCCGCCTCGTGGTGATGCTGGCCGCCGTCCTCGCCGTGCTCATCGTGGTGGCGGTGGTGGGCACCGTGAACACGGCCCGCGACTACCGCAGCGCCTCGCAGCAGGCGATCCAGCGCCAGGGCGCGGCCAACGCCTTCCTGATCAACATGCTGAACGCGCAGAGCGCGAACCGGGCCTACATCCTCCTCGCCCGCGGCACCGACCTGCAGGCGTGGAACCAGGCGCGCGGCCTCTACGACGGCGACCTGGCGGCCCTGCGACGCGCCCTCGCCGACGAGCCCGACCTGCTCGAGTCGGCAAGCGCCGTCGACCGGACGGCGCAGCTGTGGCTGCGCGAGGCCATCGATCTGATCAGCCTCCGGCGCCAGGGGCAGATCGACGAGGCCGTCCGCCGGGTCGACACGGGCCCCGCCGAAGACCGCTTTCTCGCGTTCCGGCGCGAGCAGAGGGCACTGCTCGCGCAGGTCGAGGAGAAGCGGCTCGACGACCTGGCGCGCAACGACCGGAACCGCGAGCTAACCCTGGCGGGCATCGCCACCGCGACCCTCCTGGCGCTGCTGATGGTGGGCCTCGTCAGCCGCCAGGTCTGGAGGCGGGTGGGCGCGCCGATCGACCGCGTCGGCGAGGGTGTCAGCCGCGTGGCGCGCGGTGTCCTGTCGGACCCCGTGACCATCAACGACGACGCGGTGCGCGAACTGGCCGGGCTCGCCGACGCCTTCAACACCATGCAGTCCGAGGTGCGGGCGGAGCGGGAGCAGGTCGCCCGGTCGGCACAGCGGGAGGCCGCCCAGCGCACCGAGCGCAAACTGTGGGAGACCGTCCAGCAGGGCCTCCTGCCGGCGCGGCTGCCTGCGCCCCACGGCCTGCGCCTCACGGCGCGCTACCGGCCGGCGGAGCGTGCGCTGCTGCTCGGCGGTGACTTCTACGACGGCAAGCTGCTCTCCGATGGACGCCTCGCGCTGATGGTGGGCGACATGGCCGGCCACGGCGCGCCCGCCGCCGCCCAGGCCGCGGGACTGCGCTTCGGCTGGCGGACGCTGGTGTCGGTCAACCCGGACCCCGCCGCCGTGATGGCCGGGCTCAACACCCAGATGGGTACCCACGAGCAGCGGGCCGACGGCATCTTCGCGTCGCTCATCTACATGCTGCTCGAACCGGATGGCGGCCTCAGTTTCGCCACGGCGGGCCATCCCTCGCCGCTCCTGCTGACCGACGAGGGGTGCCGCGAGGTGCCCGCGGCCCACACAGGCCCCCTCCTGGGCGTGCTCGACGACGCCGAGTGGCCGGTCACGCGCGCCGCGCTGCCCGTGGGCGGCAGCCTCTTCCTCTACACCGACGGCCTGGTCGAGGCGCGCCACGACGGCGAGGTGTTCGGCGTGCAACGCGCCTGCGAGGTGCTCGCCCGCGAACGGAATGTCGCCCTCCAGCTGCGCGTCCGGCGGCTCGTCCGGGCCGCGCGCCGTCATGAGGACGACCGCCTGCGCGACGACGTGCTGGTGGTGGCCGTCGAACGGCCCGCCTTCCCCAGATGGCGGGCGGGCCACTAGCTCGACGCGTCTAGGCGGCCGCGCGGCCCCCGCGCGCCGGCGCGACGAAGCTGCGCGCGTGGGCCCGCGCGCCGGCCGCGCGCGCCTCCTGCGCCGTCAGGGCGCCGCACGCCACGAGCATCTCGTGCTCGTGGCGCAGGCGGGTGCCGATCATCTCGGGACCGTCGGTGGCCACCACCAGCGGCACGCCGTCGTCGGCGAGGGCGCGCACGATCCGCGTGAGCTGGCCGATGTCGCGCACGGCACCGGTGCGCAGGTTCGAGGTGGGGCAGAGCTCCAGCACGACATCGCGACGGCGCACCTCGTCGCGCAGGCCCCGGTCGAGGCCGGCCAGGATGCCGTGCCCGATACGGTCGACGCCGAGTGCGAGCACCGCGTGCATCTCCTCGATGTAGGGGCCGCGATCGGCGGCGTTGATGCCCTCCTCGCCGACATGGAACGTCACGCCCAGCCCCGCATCGCGCGCCCGGCGCACCAGGGGCGCGAGCTCCGCATACGGGTGGGGCGCCACCGCGCCCGGGGGGCGCGGGCCGCCGATGTCGATCGCGACGACGCCGCGGCCACGGAAGCGGATGGCGCGCTCGACGATCGCGGCGTTCAGCTCGAACGGGAAGGAGCGGTCCATCATCAACGTGATGCCGGCGGCCACCGGGTACTCGAGGCACGCCCGGTCGACGCCGTGGGCGGCGGCCATGACGATGGCATCGAGGTCGCGCTCGCCGCCGCGGTTGCGCTTGGCGGGGTTGAAGCGCACCTCGTGGGTGGTGATGCGCTGCGCGCGGTACCCCCCGGAGATCATGCCCCGCACCGACCGGAAGACCCCCTCCGGGCTGCTCTGGATCAGCTCGGTGAGGTGGTAGACCCGGTCGAGCCCGACCAGGCCGTCGGTGCCCCCGCTGACGTTGGTGGCGGCGGCGAACTCCCAGTAGTCGGCGTAGGGCAGCTTGATGCCCTGCTCGTGCGCGAGCTCCCACATGGTGGCGGCGTCGACGCCGCCACCGAGGTGGGCGTGCAGTTCCGCCAGGCCCTCCTCGGGCGCGAAGACCGGGGTCACGGGCGCGGCGGGGGAGGAGTGCTCAGGAGGCGGCGCCGGCTCCGACCATCGGCTGCAGCTCGCCCACCTGGTACATCTCGGTGACGATGTCGCAGCCCCCGACCAGCTGGCCGTCGACGAACAGCTGGGGGATGGTGGGCCACTCCGACCAGGCCGACAGCACCTGGCGCAGGCGCGGGTCGGGGAGGATGTCGCGGGCGCCGTAGTCCACGCCGAGGTGGTTGAGGATCTGCACCACCTGGTTCGAGAAGCCGCAGCGCGGCATGTCGGGCGTTCCCTTCATGTACAGGAACACCTTGTGGGCGCCCACCTCGCTTTTGATCTGATCGAGGATCTCCACTTCGGACAGGCTGAGGGTGTCGCTCATGTCGCCTCCGGTGCGCGGGTGCGTAGTGCGAGTGCGTGGATGCTGCCGTCATCGATGCGGTGCTGCACGGCCGCGTACACCATGCGGTGCTGGGCGAGCCGCGGCACGCCCGCGAACTGCGGGGCCACGACCTCGGCGGCGAGGTGGTCTCCGCCGCCCTGGTCGATCAGCGTCGCCGACGCCCCGGGAAGGGCCGTCTCGATGAGGGACTTCAGTTCTGCGAGATCTGCC
>JBKHVQ010000338.1:0-2436 GCA_046569985.1 Thermoleophilia bacterium
CCCGGCCGCGGGCGGTCAGCGACACCAGCGTCCCGCGCCCGTCGTCGGGGTCGGCGGCGCGAACCGCCAGCCCATCGGCGACCAGCCGATCGACGCGCACGCTCACCGTGCCGGAGGTGAGCTTCAGTTCGCGCATCAGGCGGGTCTGCGGCACGCCGCGATCGCTCTCGAGCCGGGCGATCGCGGCGAGCGCCGTGAACGTCGCCGGCGTCAGGCCGAACCGGGCGAAGGTCTCCTCGGTGGCGCGCTCCACCGCGGCCCGGATGCGCCCGATGCGCAGGATCACCTGGATCGGCGTGACATCCAGGCCCGGACGGCTGGCGCGCCACCCCTCGACGATCGCGTCGACGGCATCGCGCGGCGCGCGGGGATGCGAAACGGCAGCCACCCGACGAGTGTAGACCGACCGGGCCCGGACATTTATCTTGAGTTCAAGTTATTATCGCGGCGCACCGAGACCGACCCGAGGAGAGGCCCGTGTCACGCACCATCGATGTGCTCAACCCCGATTCGCCGCGGCGCGTGCTGATGGTCGCCGCGAACCCGTCCGTGTCGCCGGTGACCGGCTGGCCCATCGGCTTCTGGTGGGCCGAGCTCACCCACCCTTGGCTGGCATTCACCGAGGCCGGCTACCGTGTCGATATCGCCAGCCCCGACGGCGGCGCGCTCGAGCCCGACGGCTTCAGTGACCCCGAGCACGAGTCGGGCTACTCGGCCGACGACATCATCAGCCTCGGCTTCGCCCACAGCCCCGCCCACCGCGCGCTGATCGCCGACACCCCGTCCATCGCGAGCGTCGACCCGGCCGGCTACGACGCCGTCTTCCTGGTGGGCGGCCAGTCGCCGATGGTCACCTTCGTCGACCACGCCGGCCTGCACGACCTGGTGGCCGCGTTCTTCGATGCCGGCAAGCCCACAGCGGTGGTCTGCCACGCCACCTGCGTTCTGCTGAGCGCGCGCACCTCCGGCGGGCGCCTGATCGTGGAGGGGCGCACCTGGACCGGCTTCGCCGACGCCGAGGAGCAGTACGCCGACGATGTCGTCGGGCGGCGGCTGCAGCCGTTCCGCATCGAGGAGCGCGCCCGCGCGATGGGGAACACCAACTTCATCACCGGTGGGCCGTTCCGCAGCCATGCGGTGCGCGACGGCAACCTGATCACCGGCCAGCAGCAGTACTCCGGCGCCGCCGCGGCCAAACTTGTGATCGAGGCGCTCGGTGTCTGAGCGCATCGCGTTCATCGGCCACGGACGGGTCGGCGGCACCCTCGCCGACCAGATGCAGCGCATCGGCCACGCGGTCACGATCGCCCACCGCGGCGACCCGTCCGCGAGTCTCGACGCGGCGCTCGCCCGCAACCCCGGTCTCGCGGTCGCCTCCCCCGAGGAGGCCGTCGAGGGCGCCGCCATCGTGGTGCTCGCCACACCGTTCGGCGCCAACGCGTCGGCGTTGGCGCCGGTGGCGGGCCTGCTGGCCGGGCGCATCCTGGTCGACTGCACCAACCCGGTCGGGCCGGGCCTCACCCATGGCCTGGGCGGCGAGCGATCCGGCGGGGAGGCCGTCGCCGCACTGGCGCGCGGGGCGCGCGTGGTGAAGGCGTTCAGCGTCTACGGGGCCGAGACCCTCGCCGACCCGCGCGGCATAGGCGCGGCGCAGGCGCCGATGATGCCGATCTGCGGAGACGACATGGACGCCGTCGGCCGTGTCGCGGCGATCGCCGGGGCGATGGGATGGGACCCGCTGCCGGTGGGCGGGCTGGCGCAGGCGCTGCACCTGGAGCACATGACGCTGCTGTGGGTGCGGATGGTGCGGGCCGGTGGACGCTCCCCGCGCCTGGCCTGGGCGGCGCTGCACGGGTAGTCGCTCCGGGGGCACCACCGCGGGATGGGGACCTATACTCGCCGCGTGCGGACGGGCGAGGTGGCAGACGGCGGCACCCCTCCCGCGCCCGCGGCCCGGGCACCGGTGACGGCGATACACCACGACCGCTTCACCTACCCCCTCCCCGCAGGCCACCGCTTCCCGCTGGGTCGCTACCGGATGCTGCGCGAGGAGTTGACCGGCGACCCGGCGGTGCTGCTGCGCGAGGCGCGCCCCGCCACCGACCACGAACTCGCCCGCGCGCATGAACCCGCCTATCTCACGCGCGCGATCGCCGGGGGATTGTCGGCCCACGAGCAGGCGGCCCTGGGGCTGCCGTGGTCGCCCGAGTTGGTGGAGCGCGCCCGTCGCTCCACCGGGGCCACCATCGAGGCGGCCTGGGCGGCCCTGGCCGACGGCGCGGGCATCAACCTCGGCGGCGGCACCCACCATGCAGCCCCGGGCGAGGGCCGCGGCTTCTGCATGTTCAACGACGTGGTCTGCGCCATCCGGTCGCTGCGCGCGGACGGGATGCTGGGACGCGTCGCGGTCGTCGACACGGACGTGCACCAGGGCGA
>JBKHVQ010000339.1:0-1573 GCA_046569985.1 Thermoleophilia bacterium
GCAGGAGCCCCGCGGCGTGGACGACCGCGGGGCTCCTGGCTTCTGGTGAGGCGGGGCTAGTTCGCCGCCGCCTGGTAGGCCTGCTGGATGGCCGTGCCGAAGTACGGTCCGAACATCGTGTTGCGGACGCCCGAGTAGCCGAAGCTGTTGACCGAGTTCTGCAGGCCCTGCGTGAACCACGGTCCGCCCGACGAGCCGCCCGTCATGTCGCAGGGGATGCCCTGCGACAGGGTCTGGTTGTACGGGTCGGGGCGCGCCGTGCCCGTGCAGCCCTGGAGGGTCTCGCCGTTGAACGGGCGGGCCGCCGGGTAGCCGAACGCGTCGTAGGCGAGCCCGCGAGCGAGGTTGAAGCCGACGCCCGTCGCGCCGACGGTGTCGCTCAGCGTGCGGCCGTTGAGCGGCGCCATGACGGCGAAGGCGCCGTCGTAGCTGATGTCGCCGCGCTGGGCCCACGCCGAGGTGGTCATGAGCTCGGTCGCCGTCCACTGCCCGTAGGGCGCGGCACCGTTGTTGTAGGCGGGCACGAAGATCCAGCGCGAGGCGTAGGCGCCCCCGCCCTCGTTGACGCAGTGGCCGGCGGTCGAGACCGTGAGCTCGTTCGCCGACGACACCGCGTTACCCGAGCAGACGTAGTTGCCGCCGTTGAGGGTGAAGAAGACCTTGCCGACGTACGAGATCGGCGACACCTGCGTCGCGTTGGGCTTGGGCTTCTGCGCCCGCACCTCCATCGGGGCGCCGGCCTCGACCTGCTTCACCGGGCGATCCTTCACACGGCGCGCATCATCGGCGACGAGCACCTCGGCGGGGATCGCCGAGCGCATGCGCTCGGGGGTCCAGTACGCGGCCGCCGACGCGGCGTGCGCGGGCACGTGCCGCTCGATGCCGTTCTCGAGCCCGTTCTGGCTCGGTGCTGCGGTCGCGGCCGCGGGCGCGGCCAGCAGGGCCGCCGCGAGGATCGCGACGGCGGCGCCCAAGCGGGCGCGCGTGGGGTGGTGGGACATGCTGCTCCTCTGCACTGACGCGTCGGCCGTGAGCCCCCGACGGGCCGCGATCACGACGTGATGCGATGCTGAACCCTCACCCCCGTTCGGGGGTCTTCTTTCTCGAATAGACAGAAAGGTCTGTCTCTTAACGACAATCTCGGTCGCAGGCTTCCCTGCGCCGGTAGCGTCTTCGGTCGGCCGCGGGCTCCCCGGTACGATGGAGGCACATCCCAACCAGGCACCCCTTCCCTGACACGGTGCCGCCCATACGGAGCGAGAACCCATGAGCAACGCGATTCCCGACAAGCCCGCCCTCGAGGGTCTCGAGCCGAAGTGGGGCGAGGTGTGGGAGGCGCAGGGCACCTACCGCTTCGACCGCGCCGCCGCGCTCGCCGCCGGCTCCGACTGCGTCTACGCCATCGACACTCCCCCGCCGACGGCGTCGGGCTCGCTGCACATCGGCCACGTCTTCAGCTACACCCACATGGATCTCGCCGCCCGATTCCAGCGGATGCGCGGCCAGCACCTCTTCTACCCGATGGGCTGGGACGACAACGGGCTGCCGACCGAGCGTCGCGTGCAGAACTACT
>JBKHVQ010000340.1:0-2758 GCA_046569985.1 Thermoleophilia bacterium
TCGCCGCCGGGACCGCGCCCGTAGAGCCCGTCGCGCTCGGTGAGCAGGAGCAGCCGGTCGGCCCCGAGGAGGATGGCGACCTGGGCGGCCAGCACATCGTTGTCGCCAAAGGTGAGCTCATCTGTGGCGGTGGTGTCGTTCTCGTTGATTATCGGCACCGTGCCGAGGTCGAGCAGCCGCGCGAGAGTGGTGCGCGCGTTCAGGTACGAGGTGCGGGTCGCCAGGTCCGCGGAGGTGAGCAGCACCTGAGCGGGGATCACGCCGTGAGGGGCGAACAACTCCGAGTACCGCTGGAACAGGACCCCCTGCCCCACCGCCGAAGCGGCCTGGAGGTCGGCGAGCCCCGTGGGGCGCGCCTCGAACCCCAGCCGGCCGAGCCCGCAGGCGACGGCCCCGCTCGACACGACGATCGGACGCTGACCCTGGCGGCGGATGCGCACCAGGTCACGCACCCGCGCCTCCAGCACGTCGTGCCGCAACTGGCCGTCGGGCGCCACCAGAGTGGAGGACCCGAGCTTCACCACGATGATGCTCACGGGAGTCCCGGAGCCTCGTCGAGCGGCGGGGCGGCGGCCGCGGCCCGGGCGCGCCATGCGGCGGCGAGCATCGCCACCAGCCGCGCGCGTACCGCGTCGACGCCGCTTCCGCTGACCGTGTCGACCAGCATGTCCGCGCCGGGCGGCGGGGCGTCTGCGATGTCCCCGAATGTGGCGACCACCAGCTCGCGTGCCCCGGGGGGCATGAAGGGGGCGATGCCCTCGCGCACGACGGCGAGATCGCGGCCGAAACGCTCGTCGTCCTCGGCCTCCACGCACAGCACCACCACGTCTGCGCGCTCGAGCTGCCCGAGGTGGGCGTCGGCACGGGGGGTACCGTCGGCCGCGAGACCGGGCAGATCGGCCACGAGATAAAGGTGGGCGTCGTCGTCCTGAAGCGGACCGAAGGCGGGCTCGCGCGTCGACTGCGGGTACGGGGCGACCGTGGCGGCCGCGCCGGTCAGGGCCACGAGCAGGGCGCTTTTCCCGCTGTTGGGCAGACCGACGATCGCGGCGTCGACCGGCAGGCGCAGCTCGAGCGTGAGCCAGGTGGCCTCGCCCTCGGTGCCCGGCGTCGTCGTCCGCGGCGCCCGCCGGGTGGAGCTGGCGAACGCCTTGTTCCCCACCCCGCCGTCGCCCCCGCGCACCACGGCGACACGGTCGCCGGGCCGGGCGAGCTGCGCGATGACATGCGAGTCGCGGATGACCCGCGTGCCGGGAGGCACCGCGACCTCGAGGTCGGGCCCCGAGCGGCCGTGGCGGAGCTTGCCCTCGCCATGCCCGCCCGAGGAGGCGCGATGGTGGACGGCGTGACGGAAACGCGAGAGGTCGGTCACCTGCTCGTCGGCGACGAGCACGACCGCGCCACCCCGTCCGCCGTTGCCCCCGTCGGGGCCGCCGCGGGGGATCTTCGGCTCACGCCGGAACGAGAGGCAGCCGTTTCCGCCACGGCCCCCCTCGACATGGATCTGCGCTCGGTCGGTGAAGGGCACTGTCAGCCGGCCTCCGGTCGAGCGGACCCTCGCGCGCCCGCATCAGCGGGCGCGACGCTAGACCGCGACGGTCTCCTCGGGGTGCACGAAGATGCGGCGCCCCTTACGGCCGTTGGTGAACTCGACGCGGCCGGAGACGGTCGCAAAGATCGTGTGGTCGCGGCCGATGCCGGTGCCGTCGCCGGGACGGAACTTCGTGCCGCGCTGGCGGACGATGATCGAGCCGGCGGGAACCACCTGGCCGGCGAAGACCTTGACGCCAAGCATCTTCGGCTTGGAATCACGACCGTTGCGGCTGGAACCGCCACCCTTCTTGTGAGCCATCTGGCGCTCCCCGTCCTCGTGGTTGTCAGGCCGTGATCGACTGGATGCGCACGCGCGAGAGGCGCGAGCGGTGTCCACGACGCCGGCGCGAGTTGCGCTTGGGCTTGTACGTGAACACGAGGATCTTCTTGCCGAGCACGTGCTCCTCAACCGTCGCGGTCACGCTGCCGCCCGTGGCGATGTCGCCGCCGGCTGATCCGGTTGCGAGGACCTGAGGCGAGAAGGTCGCCCCCTCCTCCTGGTCGAGGCGATCGACGAGCAGGTGCTCGCCCTCTCGAACTCGGTACTGCTTGCCCCCAAGGGCGATAACGGCGTAGTCCGGCACGATTCCTGTCCTGACCGATGATGAGCGACGCGGGATTGTAGCGATCCGGCGGCCTGAGTTCTACGCCTGCGCCGCGCGAGCGCGCGATGTGACCCGCCTGCGCGAGCGTGGACGGGGCGCGTCGGCGGCCGGCTCGGCCTCCCCGGCCGGCGGCTCGGGAGCCTCGGACGGCGGCGCCACGGGCACCTCGGCGGGGGCCTCGGCGATCGGCTCGGGGGCCGTTTCCGGCACGGGAGCGGGCTCCGGTGCCCGGGCGCCACCCCGGCGGCCGGACGACCCCCCGCGGCCGACGGCGGCGCTGACGCGCACCCCGTCGCGGGCGAGGCCGCCGTCGCGCTCCAGGCGGATGCTGCGACCGGTGTCCTCCTCCAGGCCGGCGAGCCGCCCCGCGTCGTCGTCGAGCAGCAGCGCGGCGACACGCGGGTGGACGACGAGGGCGAGGTCACCCGCGGGAAGCCCCGCGGCCTTCTTGCGCACGGCGCGCTCGACGCTGATGGCGTTCGTCTCGTCGCTGACGACGAAGCCGAGGCCGCCGTCGCAATCCGGGCAGGCCTCGGTCATGACCTCACGCGGGCCGTCGG
>JBKHVQ010000341.1:0-1883 GCA_046569985.1 Thermoleophilia bacterium
GCAGGACACCGCGCACCACGCCGCCGAACGACACCGGGACGCATGTGAGCGAGCCGATCCCCTCCTCCCGCGCGGTCAGCTCGACCAGTTCGGCCGACGCCGCCGAGTCGCGGCGGTAGTCGGCCACCGACAGCACCCGGCCGCTGTCGAGCACGCGCCCGCCCACGCCCGCGCCCGCCGCGAGACGCAGGCCCGGCAGGCGCGGGGTGCGGTTCCCCAGCACGGCACGCATCTCGAGCCGGCCGAGGCACGCCTCGCGCCGGCATGGGGACGCGTGCTCGCAGTCGTTGACGCGCAGCGACATGCCCACCACGTCGACGGCGATGAGCCGGCTGACCTCGCTCACGGTCGCCCAGGCGATGCGGCTGGTCACCAGCTCGCGGAACAGGCGCTCACCGGCGGCGTCGGCGCGCCGCAGCAGGTTCAGGTGCGCCGGCCCGAGCGCGGCCGCGTCCTCCGCTCCGCCGGGCACCGGGTGTGGCGCCGCCGGTCGTCCGCCGGTAGTTCCGGTTCGCATGAGACAATGCTCACGATCTCGCGCCGCTCGCGCAAGTCCGAACGACACGAGAGTGGCGTCCCGCGGCCCACTTTCACCCGAACGGGTGAGCCATGCACCCGAACGGGTGCCACAGCCGCCGGCCCGTGAACCCGCATGGGCACCGCCTCCCGGTGGGAGGGGGCGCACATCGGGGGTTCCCCTGCCGCCGGGATGGGACGAGGATCGTCGGTGAAGGGCATCGTGACGTCGCCCGCCGTGTGCGAACCACCAGTGGGCGACGTCTCCTCATCGCCGATCTCAGGGGGAGCCATGGCCGCGACCATGCGGGCCGCCGTCTTCAAGGATGTGCGCGACATCCACATCGAGGAGGTGCCGGTACCGGACTGCGGGCCGACCGACGCCATCGTGCGCGTCACCACCACGACGATCTGCGGCACCGACTCGCACATCTGGCGCGGGGAGTACCCCGTGGCCCCGGGCCGGATCGTGGGCCACGAGCCCGTCGGCGTCATCCACGAGCTCGGTGAGGCCGTGCGGGGATACGAGGTCGGCGACCGCGTCGTGGTGGGAGCCATCACGCCGTGCGGCACCTGCTACTTCTGCCAGCGCGGCGACCTGTCGCAGTGCGCGGGCTATGAGGACCAATGGGGGATGATCGGCGGCTGGCGCCTCGGCAACTCCATGGACGGGGTGCAGGCGGAATTCTTCCGCGTCCCCTACGCGCAGGCCAACCTCGCGCACATCCCGGAGGGGCTCTCGGACGAGGAGGTCGTCTTCGTCACCGACATCGCCACGACCGGGATCTCCGCCGTCGAGACGGCGAACGTGCAGCTCGGCGACGCGGTGGCGGTGTTCGCCCAAGGGCCCATCGGGCTGTGCGCGACGGCGGGTGCGCGCCTGCGCGGCGCGGGCCTGATCATCGCCGTCGACTCGAACCCGGTGCGCCTCGAGATGGCCCAGAAGATGGGGGCCGACGTGCTGATCGACTACACACAGGAGGACCCGATCGCGAAGATCAAGGCGCTGACCGGGGGGCGCGGCGCCGACGTCACGATCGAGGCGCTCGGCATCCAGGAGACCTTCGAGAACTGCCTCAAGGCCATGCGCCCGGCGGGGATCGTCTCGTCGCTCGGCGTGTACGGCGACAAGATCACCGTGCCCCTCGAGCCCTTCGTCTACGGCATCGGCGACATCGACATCCGCACGACCCTGTGCCCGGGCGGCAAGCAGCGCCTGACCTCGCTGATGAACCTCGTCAAGGCGGGGCGCCTCGACCTGCAGCAGCTCATCACCCACCGTTTCGCCCTGGACGACATCGAGGAGGCCTACTCGCTGTTCTCCAACCAGGAGGACGGCGTCGTGAAGGTGACCGTGACCCCCTAGA
>JBKHVQ010000342.1:0-4447 GCA_046569985.1 Thermoleophilia bacterium
TCACACCGCCGCCCGCGCGCGGAGGGTCAGGACCAGGCGCCCGCCGACCTCGTCGACGGCGCCGGTCACCACCAGCAGGCCGAGAGCACCCTCCACGTCCCGCCCCAGCCGAGCATCCTGCGCGACGCCGAGCAGCGCCGCGACGCGATCGTGCAGCGCGGCCACGGCGCACCCGCCGGGTGCCGCAACCGCCGCCAGCACGGCCGCGCGCACGCGTGTGACGGCCGGGCCGCGCCCCTCCAGCAGCCTCACGCGACTCCTCTCGAACGGCATTCCCCACCTCCGTATCCGTGACGTGCTCAACGAATGCACACGAACACATGTTCGCACCCCTCGCCGGCATTCCTTCCCCGGTCGTCGCGTCATCCGGGTGAGGCGGCCGGCACCGCTCGCAGGATGTCGAGCACGGCGGCGCCGTAGTTGTCCACAAGCCACGGCCCGACACCGCTGACCTCCGCGAGATCCTCCACGCTGCGGGGATCGCGCACCGCGATCGCGGCGAGGGCGCGGTTGGGCGACACGCGGAAGGCGGGCCAGCCGATGGCCTTGGCGGTCGCCGCCCGCCACGCGCGCAGGGCGTCGTAGCGCACGCGCTCCTCGGCGGTCAGCCGTTCCAGCGCGGACGGACCCGCGGAGGCGGATCGCGAGGTGCCGGCGCGGCGGGAGCCGCGCACCGCCACGGCATCCAGGTCGCCCGGGGGATCGCAGTGATCGCAGCAGCGCTCCTCCGGAGAGGGCTCGGAGGGATCGTCGAAGTGGGCCAGCAGCATGCGGCGCCTGCAGTAGTGCTCGCGGATGTAGGCGGCGACCAGCTCGAGGTTGCGACGGCGGCGGACCAGCTCCGCCCGCACCTGCGCGTCGAGTTCCTCGCGCTCGCCGGGCCCCAGCTCCGCGCGGCGGAGCACGCCCGCCCGGCCGCCGCCGGGGGCGCCCAGGAGATCGAGCACGCCGGCCCGCTCGGCCAGCGCGAGATGGACGTCGGTCTCGTCGTCGCACTCGTGACGCTCAAGCATGAAGCGGCCGCCGGGCTCGGCGCGCGCGGCGAGCCGGCGCAGAAGGGACTCCACCTCGCGCACGCCGATGCGGGCCCGGTCGATGCGCCGGCGCACGTTCATCTCGTCGGCCGGCCCGGCCAGGATGACGTGGCGCGCGGGCTCCCCGTCACGGCCGGCGCGGCCGGCCTCCTGGTAGAGCTGCTCCAGGGAGTCGGGCAGCGTGATGTGGACCACCAGGCGGACATCCGGCACGTTGACGCCCATGCCGAACGCGTTGGTGGCCGCGACGATGCGCGCCGCGCCGCTGGTGAAGGCCTCCTGGGCCTCGGTGCGATCGGCGCGACCGGCGTGGTAGGCCACGGCGCTGTGGCCGGCGGCGCAGAGATCGGCGGCGGTCTCGTCGGCGGCGCGGCGCGTGCCGCAGTAGATGATCGCCTTGCCGTCGCCGGCGCTCGAAAGCACGCTGCGCAGGATGGCCCGCCGGCGCGCCACCGACCCCTCGCCGGCGACCCATGCCGCGTCGAAGGCGATGTTGGGCCGGTCGAACCCGCCGACGACCTCGACCGGATCGGAGAGACCGACGCGGCTGACGATGTCGCGACGCACGCGCGCGGCGGCCGTGGCGGTGAGGGCCATGGTCGCCCGCGGGGAGATCTCGCGCCGGAACGCGCCGACGCGCCGGTAGTCGGGGCGGAACTCGTGGCCCCACTCCGACACGCAGTGCGCCTCATCGACGACCAGCAGGTCGACGCGCACCTCGGTGAGCGCCCGCCGGAACGCCGGCGAGTTGAACCGCTCCGGGGCGACGTACAGCAGCGAGAGCTCGCCCCGGCGCACGCAGCCCAGCACCTCGCGCTGGGCCTCGTCACCGAGCCCCGAGTTGAGGGCCGCCGCGCGCAGCCCGGCGCGCCGGAGGCCGCCGAGCTGGTCCTCCATCAGCGCGATCAGCGGTGAGATGACGACCGTGAGCCCTCCCATCACCGCCGCCGGGGCCTGGTAGCAGAGCGACTTGCCGGAGCCCGTGGCCATGATCACCAGTGCGTCGCGGCCGCCGAGCGCCGCCGCGATGGCCCTGTCCTGCCCCGGGCGCAGCCTGCGCACGCCCAGGCGCTCGAGTGCATCTCCCAGGGAGAGGCCCGCCGGCCCGGCGGCGCCGTCCGCGGCCGGACCCCGCCGGCGCCGCGCGGTCAGCGCGGTGACCGCTGCCGCCAGCTCGCGTCGCCCGGCGGCATCGCGCCCGCTCCAGGCCTCGCGCAGGGCGGCGAGGGCCGTCTCGATGGCCGCGCCGGCCTGGGGGGACTCCCCGTCCGCGGCCTCGGTCTGGGCCACCCAGCGGGAGAGCTCGGCGAGCGGCTCCAGGGCGGGGTCGGCCCCGCCGGCCGTGTGGGACCGTGTCGTCATCGGTGCCCCCGGAACCCTGGCAGACCGCTCGGACACCACGCGGCAAGGAGTCGCGGAGGCGCTGGCGAAGGCCGATCGGGTGACCCGCGCACCACGACGACACCACCGACCGACGGGACGGGGGCGGTGAGACTGGTCCCGGGGGAGGACTTCGGGCGCTATCGCGTCGAGGCGGAACTCGGCCGCGGCGGGCAGGCCGTGGTCTACCGCGCCACCCAGATCGACCTCGAGCGCCCGGTTGCCCTCAAGGTCTTCGACGAGGGCTACCTCGCGCGCCCCGGCGCCCTGGAGCGCTTCCGGCGCGAGGCGATCGGCGCGGGCCGCCTGGCGCATCCCCGCATCATCACCGTCTACGACGCCGGCGAGATCGGCGGGCGCGCCTTCATCAGCATGCGCCTCATCCCCGGCGACACGCTCGCCGCGCGGATCGCCCGGGCGGGGGCGCTGCCGCCCGCCGAGGCGCTGCAAGTGCTCGACGATATCGCCGGCGCGATCGACTTCGCCCACGACAACGGGACGGTGCACCGCGACGTGACCCCCGACAACATCCTGCTCGACCCGGCCGGGGGCGCCTTCCTCAGCGACTTCGGCCTGGTGCGCATGGATGACATGCCGGGTCTGACGCGCCGCGGCGACTGGCTGGGGACCGCGGAATACGTGTCACCCGAGCAGGTGGAGGGCGAACCGGCGCGCCCGGCATCCGACCGTTACGCCCTGGCCGCCGTGGCGTTCGAGGCGCTCACCGGGCGCCCGCCCCACGTGCACCGCGAGCCGAGCGCGGTCCTGCTGGCGCATGTCCGCGACGCCGTCCCGGATGCGTCGGCCGTGAACCGCGCCCTTCCGCCCGCCGTCGACGCGGTGCTCGCCGCGGGACTCGCCAAGGACCCCGGCGAGCGGCCCGCCCGCGGAAGCGACCTGGTGGAACTCCTTCGCGAGGCCGTCGGCGAGGGGGCGACCGCCCCCCCTCCCCGCCCGGTCGCCGGGAGCGCGGGCGATCCGTGGTCGCACGCCCTCGCGCGCTTCGCCGGCGGGCCGGACGCCGGCGGGAGCGCGGGGGGCGGTGAACGCGCGAGGGCGCCGGTCGAGGAGCGCGCCACCGAGGCCTTCGGCGGGCGATCGCCCCGGCGGCCGTTCGCCCTCAGCCGCGACGTCGCGGTGGCCCTCGGGGTCGGGGTCGCCCTGCTGATCGCCACCGGACTCGTCGGAGGCTGGATGCTCGGGGCATCGAACGCCGACACCGAGCCGGTCGAGCGCCGCGCCTACGCGGAGGGGCGCGCGGAGGGTCTCGACACCGGGTTCGCGCGCGGCCGCGCGCAGGGCGTGAAGGAGGGCCGCGCGGCGGGCCGCAGGCAGGGGCTCAAGGAGGGCCGCGCGGCCGGGCGCGCGGCGGGCCTGAAAGCCGGCCGGGAGGAGGGCCGTGAGGCCGGCTACGCCGAGGGTCTCGACGCGGGCTACGCGAACGGGGCGGCCGAGGGCCGCAGCACGGCGCTGTCGGGTCTGAGCTCCGGCGGGTGGTACGTGGTCTGGGTGGGATCCGACGCGATCGGCCCGCAGATCGGGTCCTCGACGCCGGTCTCCCCCGACTCGGGCGAGTGTTACACGGTAAGCGGCGGAACGGTGTTCAGCGGAGTCTGCGACGGCGCGGGTGGTGAGTGACGCGCCGGAGTCTCGTGGGTAAAACCCATTGCGGCGCCCGTGAGGGCGCCGCGCCGGGGTGGTCTACAAACCGGGCTCAGAACGTGACGCGACGCGTCACGCAGGCCTGAGCGTCGGGAAGGACCTGACTACAGGGGCGTGACGTTCGACGCCTGGGGACCCTTCGGGCCCTCCTGGCTCTCGAAGTTGACACGCTGCCCCTCGTCCAGGCTGCGGTAGCCCGAGCCCTGGATCTCGGAGAAATGGACGAACAGATCCTTACCGCCGTCGTCCGGGGTGATGAAGCCATACCCCTTCTCTGCGGAGAACCACTTAACGACGCCTTCGGCCATGCAAACGTTCCTTTATCCGGCGAGACCTGATCGAGGCCGCCCTGCCAATCGGCCGAACCGGGT
>JBKHVQ010000343.1:0-6174 GCA_046569985.1 Thermoleophilia bacterium
CGGCATCGAGGTGCGTGTCACCACGCGAGGGATCCCGCGGAAGGCGGCGCGCCTGCAGGTCAGCATCGACTGCGCGAAGAACTGATGCGCGGCCGGTGGCCCTCCCGGACCCCGAGGGCCACCGTCAGGCGCCGGCGAGCACCGGATGGAAGCGCCAGCACCGCGCGGGTCAGCGCGATCGCCGCGTCCGACTCGGCGGCGGCACGGCGGTCGCGCTCCGCATCGGGTGCGGGGCCCGCGTCCTCGAACCAGCCGCGGGCCGGGGCCGGGCCGCCGGCGGCGAGAGCGATGGCGCGCCAGGTCTCGGGGACCGGATCGGTGACCTCGACACCGGCCATGCGCGCCGCCAGGGCCGCCCACGCCCGCGGCGGGGCGGTGCACGGCTCGTAGCCGCCGCCGCTGAGGGCCAGCAGGCGCCCCGCAGGCCTCATCGGCAAGGTCGCACAGGCCTCCCCACAGCCACGGGTAGAGCGCCATCGTGGTCAGCATGTGGCTGAGTGGGTCGCCGTGATGGTGATCCACCCCGCTCTGGGCGACGATCGCGTCGGGGGCGAACGCGCGGGTCACGGGCACCACCACCCGCTCCATCGCCGTCCGGTACGCGCCGTCTGCCGCGAACGGCGGAAGGGCGATGTTCACGCCCGACCCGGGGGCCTCGGCACCACCGGTCTCGTTGTGCATCGCGAAGCCCGATGCGCGGTTCGCCAACCCGTGATGGGCGCCCCCCGCGGGCACCAGCGCCGAGCGGGCCCGCCCGGTCGCCACCGCAACCGACGATGCCCGTCTCGCCGCACAGGGTGACGCCGCCGCGCCGTCCGTCAGGCGTCGGCGAGGATCATGTCCGACGCGCGCTCCGCGATCATCATGACCGGCGCGTGGATGTTCCCGGAGGTGATCGACGGCATCACCGACGCGTCGGCGACGCGCAGGCCCTCGATGCCCCGCACGCGCAGGCGGGTGTCGACCACCGCCGCGTCGTCGCCGCCCATGCGGCAGGTCCCGCACGGGTGGTAGAGGGTCTGACCGGTCGCCCGCGCCCACGCCAGCAGGCCCGCGTCGTCATCGGCGTCGGGGCCAGGGTTCATCTCGCGGGCGACGAGGGAGGCGAGCGATGGCCGCGACACGAGGCGCCGGGCCAGCCGCATCGCCGCCACCACGTGCTCACGGTCCTCGGGGGCGCTGAGGAAACGCGGATGGATCGCCGGCGGCCGGGTGGGGTCGGGGGACGCGCTGTGGATGGAGCCGGCGGAGTGGGGCCGCTGCTGGATGATGCCGATCGTCATCCCGGGCTCGCGGTCGAGGACGCGCCGGGCGGCGTTCTCGTAACTGGCGTGCATGAACAGGAACTGCGTGTCCGGGCGGTCGCCCTCGGGGCCGACGGTGACAAAGCCGTGGCAGAGCGCGGGGCCGAGGGTGAGGATGCCGGTGCGCCGGATCGCGTACTGCGCGGCCGCCGCCGCGAGGCGCCATCCCCGCGTGGACTCGTTGAGGCTCTGGATCCCGTGGAGCCTCCAGTTCATGCGCAGCGCGTAGTGGTCGGAGTAGTTCTCACCGACCTCGGGGAGTTCGTGGCGCACCCGCACTCCGATGGAGGCGAGCGTCTGCGCGCGTCCGATACCGGAGAGCTCGAGCAGGTGGGGTGAGCGGATCGCCCCGGCGGTCATGATCACCTCGCGGCGTGCCCGGACGAGGCGCTCGGATCGTCCGTCGGCGAGTCGCGCACCGGTGCGTCGCGCCCCGTCGAACGTGAGGCCGAGTGCGAGGGTGTCGCTCATCACGGTCAGGTTCGGCCGTTTGCGGGCGGGCGCCAGGTATGCCTCGTAGGGGCTCCATCGACGGCCGCGGAACTGGTTGACCTGGTAGTAGCCGAAGCCCGCCTGTTCGAGGTTGTAGTCGTCGACGAGGCGGCCGCCGTCCTCCTCGACGGCGCGCAGGAACGCGTCTCCGACAGGGAACCGCTCCCGCACCTGGGTGACGTGCAGCGGCCCGCCGCGTCCCCTTCCCGCGCCGCCCTGCGCGTAGTCCTCGATGCGCCGGAAGTACGGCTCGACATCGCGCCAGCCCCAGCCGGTCGCCCCGGCGGCGGCCCACCCCTCGTAGTCGGCCGCCTGGCCGCGCACGTACACCATGCCGTTGATCAGACCCGAGCCGCCGAGCCCGCGTCCGCTGGGAATCGGGATCGCGCGGCCGTCGGTGTCGGGGTCGGGCTCGGACTCGTAGCCCCAGTTGTAGCGGTGGCTGCACAGCAGGTGCCCGAAGCCCGCCGGGATGCGGATGAACGGGCTGCGGGGCTTCCCCCCGGCCTCGACGAGCAGCACCCGGTGCCGACCGGATGCCGTCAACCGGTTCGCGAGTATGCACCCCGCGGTGCCACCCCCGACGATCAGATAGTCGACATCGTCCACTCGTGGCTCCCCTGCGCGGTGACGGGCCACGACAGATTATGGGTCCCGCCGGCCGAGTGGCCCGGGCGGCGCCCATTCGAACGACGCGGCGCCCCGTAGGGCGCCTACGTTTGTCACCCGCCGGAGTGCCGGCAGGTCGACGTCGCGGGGGCGCCGGGATGGGCGAGGAAGACGACGCCCGGGTCCCGCGGACCCGGGAGGGCCGAGGGCGCCGCCGGGGATCCTCGGCGGCCAACGGACCCTACTCCCAGGTGACGCTCCCGTCTCATCGTCGGCGGTGCTCGCCCGACGCCGCCTCATCGGCGGCCCGCGCCCGGCGGGCTCAGCTCGGGCGCGACGGGCGCGCGTCGTTCAGCGGGGCTGCGGGACCGGATCGGCGGGGGCCGCCTCCGGGGCGCCGACCCTCGGGCGGGCGGTGCGAGACCCGCCGGGGAGGAGGCGGTCGAGCCACCCGGGCAGCCACCAGTTGGCGCGGCCGAGCAGGGTCATCGAGGCGGGCACCAGCACCATCCTGACCACCGTCGCATCCAGGGCGATCGCCGTGGCCATGCCGAGTCCGAACATCTTCGTCGTCGGGTCACCGCCGGCGACGAATCCCGCGAACACCGCGACCATGATCAGCGCGGCGGCGGTGATGACGCGCGCGGTCGATGCGAGCCCCCCGACGATCGCCTCGCGGTCGGCCGCGCCCTGCAGATGGTGCTCCCTGATGCGCGAGAGCAGGAACACCTCGTAATCCATCGAGAGGCCGAACACCACCGCGAACATGAACATCGGAATGAACGAGACGACCGGCACCGTCGACTCCAGGCCGATCGCGGAGCCGCCCCATCCCCACTGGAACACCATCACCACCACGCCGAACGAGGCGCCGATACCGAGCAGGTTGAGGATCGCCGCCTTCGCCGCGATCGCGACCGAGCGGAACACGACGACGAGCAGCAGGAAGGACAGCCCGACGACGGCGGCGACGAACACCGCCAATCGATCCCCGACGCGTCCGCTGACATCGAGGAACACCGCTGTCTGGCCACCGACGTGCGCGGTGGCGGGCGAGTCCCCGACCGCGGCGGGCAGCACCTCGTCGCGCAGGCGCTCGACCGTGGCCCGGGTCGCGGGGTCCTGGGGGGCGGTCGTCGGGGTCGCGACGATCGTCGCCACGCCCGCGTCGCGGTCCACCCGGGCGGCGCCGACGGCGGCGATGCCCGGATCGCCGGCGAGCCCGGCACGCAGCGGCCCGACGACGCCGGGGTCGGCCGAGACGTCCACGGCGACCAGGAGAGGGCCGTTCGCACCCGGGCCGAAGCCCGAGGCGACGAGGTCGTACGCCTGGCGCTCGGTCCGCGACTCCGGGAGCGTGCCCTCGTCGGGGGTGCCGAGGCTCAGGGAGAGGGCCGGGATGGCGAGCGCCACGAGCAGCGCGCTCGCGGCGACCAGGTACGCCACCGGGTGCCGCGTGACGTGCCCCGCCCAGCGCTCGGCCCGCGCCCCGGCGGCGGCCGTCGTGCGTCGCCGCCGGGTGGGGATCCGCAGCCGGTCGATCGACGGGCCGGCGAGGGCCAGCAGCGCGGGGAGGAGAGTGACCGCGGCGGCGACCATGACGAGCACGACCACCGAGATCGCCACGCCCGCCGCCGTCACGAACGGGATGCCGGCGACGGCGAGCCCGAGGATCGCCACGAGCACCGTCCCGCCGGCGAACACCACCGAGCGCCCCGCGGTGGCGACCGCCAGCCCGACCGACTCGACCGGCGCCATCCCCTCGGTGAGGTGCTCGCGGTGCCGGGTGACCAGCAGGAGCGCGTAGTCGATGCCGACGCCAAGCCCCACCATCGCGGCCATCATGGGGGCCCAGCTCGGCACGGCGATCACGTGGGCGATCAACGGCATCGCGCCGACCCCGAGGGCGAGCCCGAACAGCGCCAGCAGGATCGGCAGCCCCATCGCGACGACCGATCCGAACGCCACAAGCAGGATCACCGCCGCCGCCGCGACGCCGGCCATCTCGCCCAGGCCGCTGTCCGGCTCCTCGAACGCGAAGAAGAGGTCCCCGCCCGCCTCGATCCGCAGCGCGCGCCCCGGCCCTCCCGCCCGGGCGGCGTCCACCGCGTCGGTCAGCCGGTCGAGGTCGGCGGCGTCGAGATCCGCAGTCACCGGGTACTGCAGGCGGACGATCGCGACCCTCCCGTCCTCCGATACCGTGTCGGCTGGATGGGTGGCCGCCACCACGTGGGGTAGGCTCGCCAGGGCGTCGCGCAGCTCCGTCGCGGCCGCCAGCGCGGGCCCGTCGACCCGGAAGGTGCCGTCGTCGCGTGGCGTGACCACCACCTGGGCGGTCAGGCCGGCCGCTCCGGAGCCCGCGGCCTCCAGCAGCTCGGTCGCCCGCTGCGAGTCCGCGCGAGGCACGCTGAAGCCGTCGTCCAGCTCGCGGCCGAAGAGGGCGGCGGCGGGGATCACGAGCGCCGCGAGCACCAGCCACGCGGCGATGGCGACGAGGGGCCGGCGGGCGGCGAAGCGGCCGAGCGTGGCGAGGATGGGGGACATGCGGGCTCTCCTGGGAGGCGGGGATCGTCTGCGCGCCGATGCTCCTCGCCGGGCGCGCGCCGCACATCGGACCTCCGGCTCGATCGCGCCCGGCCGGACGGGCAATCCGCATGCGGCACTTTCGGCCGATCCCCGCCCGGCGGCGCCGTCCTATGATCGGCCCGTGCGTGCCTTCCTGCGATCGTTCTGGAGCGAGCCCCGGGTCCCTGATCCACCCCGCCGGGTGTGGCGCGACTGGGTCCTCGTGGCGCTCCTGGCGCCCCTGTGCATCGTGGAGGTGGCCGTCCGCGACGACCTGCCCTACCGCTGGCTGTCGTTCGCCGTCGCGTTCGCCGGCGTGCCGTTGCTGCTGTGGCGGCGCACGCACCCGCTCCCGGTCGTCGCGGCGCTCTTCGGCGCCACGGTCGTCATGGACATCCCCTGGATCATCGAGGGAGGCGACCCGCCGGGGCTGTTCACGATGGGCTACGTGCTGATCCCGGCCTACGCCCTCTTCCGCTGGGCGTCGGGGCGCCATGCGCTGATCGGCCTCGGGATCATGCTCGTGCCCGCGTCCTTGGCGCTGGTCCTCGACTTCACCAGCATGAGCGAGGCGGTCACGGGCTTCGCCATCTTCTTCCTGGCGCTGGCCCTGGGCGTCGCGGTGCGCTCGCGGACGCGGGAGCGCGTGAGCCGGATCGACGCGGCGCGGGCGAACGAGCGGGAGGCGCTGGCCCGCGACCTGCACGACACCGTCGCGCACCACGTGTCGGCGATCGCCGTCCGAGCACAGGCGGGGATCGCCACGGCGCCCGCCGACCCGGAGGCGGCCGTCGCCGCGCTGCGCGTCATCGCGGCCGAGGCGTCGCGGACTCTGGCCGAGATGCGCACCATCGTGCGCAGTCTGCGGACGGACGATCGGGACGGCACCGCCCCGCTGCCACGGCTCGGCGACGTGCGGGGGTTCGCGGGGCCCACCGCGCCCGGTGGCCCCCCTGTGCACGTCGAGCTGCAGGGCGATGAGGCCCGGGTGCCGGACTCCGTCGCCGCGGCCGCCTACCGCCTGGTGCAGGAGTCGGTCACCAACGCCCTCCGGCACGCCCGCCGGGCGAGCCGTATCGACGTGACGGTGAGCGCCGACGACGACGCCGTGAGGGTCGAGGTGACCGACGACGGCGAGCGCCCGGGCGCCCGGGGGGACCCGGGCTTCGGTATCACCGGCATGGTCGAGCGCGCCGAGCGCCTC
>JBKHVQ010000344.1:0-3065 GCA_046569985.1 Thermoleophilia bacterium
GCGATCCCGACCAGCACCACCATCAGCATGATCTTGCCGAACTCGGACGGCTGGAGGTTGAAGGGCCCGATGGTGAACCAGCTGCGCGCGCCACGGGTCACGCCGCCGATGGCGTACACGACGACCAGCGACGCCAGGAGGGCGCCCCAGATGGGCCACGCCCAGCGGGTCGCCCACTCGAGGTTGACCCGGCTGGCGACCAGCATCAGCACGATGCCGATCGACACGAAGAGGATCTGGCGGTCGAGGTAGTAGCGCGGGCTGCCGGCGATCTCGCCCTCGGTGGCCTGGCCGATGATCACCAGGCTGATGATGGTGAGCGCGGCGACCGCGAACAGCAGCACCCAGTCGACGCGCAGGGCGGCGGCGCGGGCGCGGTCGCCGAACTGGTGGGTCTGCTGCCGGGCGGGGGCGATCGTCGCCATCAGTCGCGTCCCATCAGTTGGCCACCGCCGAGCCACCGGTGCCGCACTCGTCCGCGTCGACCTCGAGGGCGGCGGTCACGGTCTCGCAGACGACGGGGGCGGTGGCGCTGCCGCCGGTGCCGGCGTTCTCGACGACGACGGCGATCACGATCTCGGGATCGTCGGCGGGCGCATAACCCACGAACCACGAGTGGTCGGGGTTCGGCGGCGTCTCCGCCGTGCCGGTCTTGCCCGCCACACGGGCCTCCTCGGGAAGGCCGCCGAAGATCGAGGTGGCGGTCCCCTCGCTGCCGTTGGCGGCGAGGTAGAGGCCGTCGCGGATGCCGGCGAGCCCGTCGTCGCCGATCTCGAGGTCGACCGACGGAAGTCCCTGCGAGAGGCGCTGGATCACGCGGCCGCTGGGCTCGAGCAGGGCGCGCCCGATGGATGGGGTCATCAGCGTGCCGCCGTTCGCCAGGGCGGCGTACGAGGACGCCAGCTGCAGCGGCGTCGAGAGGAAGAATCCCTGTCCCACGGTGAGCTGGATGGTGTCACCCGGGACCCAGGAGCGCTGGAAGTCGGTGTACTGCGGACCCTTGAAGTTCTGCTTCTTCCATGCTGGGTCAGGGACGATACCGCTGGCCTCCGACGGCAGGTCGATGCCGCTCGCCCGCCCGAAGCCGAAGAGGCGCGCCTCCTCCTGCAGCGGGGAGCCCTCGCCGCGGTAGAACTGGTCGCCGACCTGGTAGAAGAACGTGTCGCTCGACACCTCGAGCGCCGTCGGCAGCGCCACCCAGCCGTGGGACTCCTTGCGGAAGTTCTGGAAGTCCTGGTCGTAGAGCTCGATGACCGATGCGGATTCGAGGGTCGTCGACGGGGTGATCACCCCTTCTCGCAGGGCCGCCGACGCGGTCACGGCCTTGAACGTCGATCCCGCGGGGTAGGTGCCCTGCGTGGCCCGGTTGAGCAGCGGGTTGTCCTCGTCGCGGTACAGGCGCGCGATCTGCTTCTCGCGCCGGTCGGCGAACACCTGCGGATCGAAGGTGGGATACGACGCCATGGCGAGCACCTCGCCGGTGTCCGGGTCCAGCGCCACCCCCACCGCCTTGCCCGAACCGAGGTTGTCGGCGTAGCGGGCGAGCGCATCCTGCAGGGCCCGCTGCACGGTGCTGTCGATGGTGGTGCGCACGTCGTTGCCCTGTCGCGGCATCTCGCTCGCAACGGGCGCCTGGGCCCGCGGCTCGCCGGAGGCGTCAACCTCGTACACGACCCGCCCGGGGATACCGCGCAGGAACTGCTCGTACTGCTGCTCGAGCCCGCCGATGCCGATGACCTCGTTGCCCTGGTAGCCGCGCTCCTTGAAGTCCTTCAGCTGATCCGGGCCGATCTTGCCGGTGGAGCCGAGGACGTGGGCCGCCAGGTCCCCCTGGGGGTAGGTGCGCACCCAGGTGTTCTCGAGGCTCACCCCGCGGTAGTCGCGCCAGCGCTCGGCCATGTAGCGGATCACAGGCGGCGGGACGTTCTCCACCAGCACCGCCGTCGGCTGGCCCTGGGCCTCGGCGCGTTCCACCTTCTCGATCAGGTCCTTGCGCGTGACGCGCACGCCCTCGATGGTGCTCAGGCGGGCGGCGAGGCGACCGAGCACCCGCTCCCGTGCCCCGCCGCGGAGTTCGCTGGGGGTGGCCACGATGCTCTTGCCGGGGCGGTTCGCCACCAGCACCTGCCCGTTGCGGTCGAGGATGTTACCGCGCGGCGCCTCGACCACGACGGTGCGCAGGTGGTTGCCCTCCGCGCGGGCGGCGTAGGCCTCGCCGCTGATGATCTGGAGGAACCACAGCCGGATCAGGAGGAGGGCCAGGAGGGCCACCACGATGCCGCCCAGGGTGGCGATGCGCACCGCGGCCCGCGGGGTCAGGTTCGGGGCCCACCCGCCCTGGCGTGAGGACCGGCTCAGGCGGCCCGAGGGTGGCAGGCCCCCGCTCATCGCAGCGCCGCCGGTTCGACCACGCGCGGGGCCCCCAGCAGGCGGCGGCCCACCAGCAGCACCGGCGGGCTGAGCAGCGCGGTCAGGACGAGGGTCGGAAGGAGGACGGCGGCCACGAACTCGGACGGCGGCATGCTGTCGCCGAGCATCAGCCGCACCAGCATGTAGCCGAACTGCACCACCAGTGCACCGGCGACCGAGAGCACGAGGGGGGCCGCCAGCGATGTGGACTCCTCGCGCTCGCAGTAGCGGCCGCACCAGGCCCCCACGATCAGGTAGAGGAGCGCCAGGACCCCCAGCGTGCTCACCGGCGATGCGAGTTCCACCAGCAGGCCGGCGCTGAAGCCCGCCACGGCGCCCACGAGAGTGCCGCGGAGCATGGCGATCACCACCACCGTCGGCGCCATGATGTCGGGGATGCCCTCCGCGATGTTGATGTAGGGCAGGACGCTCACCTGGACCATCAGCGCCGCGAGCACCATGGCCGCCACCCACCCCAGCCCCGACCCACGGGCGCCGGCGGCGGCGCCCACGCGGGTCGCGCGCGGCGCGACCCCACCGGTGGTCCCGGTCTGGGCGCTCATGGCCGCACCCCGGCGCCCGCGGCCACGGTCGTCAACCCTCGGCCCGCCGGATCGCCTCGGGGCTCTCGGGGATCAGAACCGTCACGTACGACA
>JBKHVQ010000345.1:0-6231 GCA_046569985.1 Thermoleophilia bacterium
GAGCGCATCGAGTGCCGCACCCTCGTGTGGACCGCCGGCGTGCGCAGCCACCCGACCATGGCGATGCTCGGGCTGCCCACCGACGCGCGCGGACGAGCGGTCGTCGACGCCACCCTCGCGGTCGACCGCATGAAGGGCGTCTGGGCGCTCGGCGACTCGGCGGCCGTGCCCGACCCGGCCCGCATCGGCCTGCCGTGCCCGCCCACCTCCCAGCACGCCGTGCGCCAGGCGAAGGTGGCGGCGCGCAACATCCTCGCGAGCATCACCGGCGAGAAGCCCGCGCGTTTCACCTACCGCACGCGCGGCATCTTCGCCGACCTCGGACGCGGCAAGGCCGTCGCCTCGGTGCTGGGCCTCCAGTTCCGCGGCGTCCCGGCATGGTTCCTGGCGCGCACATACCATCTGAGCCAGATCCCCGGCATGGCCCGCAAGGGCCGAGTCGCGATCGACTGGACCGTGGCGCTCCTGTTCCGGCGCGATGTCGCCGAACTCGGCAGCCTCGGGCACCCCGCCCCCCTCGACACCCCCGACACCCCCGACCCCTGAGCACCCCGCGCTCACCCCAAGGAGCCCCACCCATGGACGCACTCGATGCCATCCGCCTGCGCCGAAGCGTGCGGCGCTACACCGACCGGCCGGTGTCCGACGCCGACCTCGACGAGTTGCTGCGCCTCGCCCTGCTCGCCCCCACCGGCGGCATGAGCCAGTCGTGGAGCATCATCGTGGTGCGCGAGACCGAGAAGCGCCGGGCGCTGGCCGACCTCGTCATCCGCGGCGGGGCCGAGTACTTCGCCCTGGTGCGCCCGCCCGGCGAGGGAGTCACCCCAGAGCAGCACCGGGAGTGGGCCACCGGGTACGCCCGGGAGGTGCTCGGCACCTACTACGACGTGCCCGTGTGGGTGGCCATGCTGCGCGTGCCGCGGCCGGGCAGCTTCGACCCCACCCGCCCCGAGGAGGCCCGCACCGCCGATGTGGTTTCGGTCGGCTTCATGGCCGAGAACCTGTTCGTGGCCGCCCGCGCCAAGGGCCTCGGCACCGTCCCGACGGTGTTCCACTGGTTCTACGACGACGAGTTCCGGGCGCTGCTCGAGATCCCCGACGAGCTCGAGACACCGGTGATCACGCCGCTGGGCTACCCCGAGGAGTGGCCGCAGGGCCTACCGCCGGCGCTCGCCAAGATCCGCCGCCCGTGGCGGACCCTGGTGCACGACGAGGCCTGGGGCAAGCCGCGCGCCGTGCGCGAGAAGAGGTAACGCGAAGCGGCGGGCCCTCGCCGCGAGATGGCGCACATCGGGCGCAGAGTCGTGAGCCGGGGATGACCAGGATCGGGGACGCCACATCGCAACTGCGTGTGGCGTTCCGCCAATGGATCCCACCCGCTTCAGCAAGCACGCCCTCCGTCAGATGAAGGAGCGGGGTGTCACGGTTGACGAGGTCAACCGTGTACTCGCTCTTGGCAGCCACAGGATCGGCAGCCGTCCAGGAACCACTGATCACACCGCCCGAATCCGCAGACGCACGACCGTCGTGGTCACGTCCTCGCGCAGCGGAAGGGTGGTCACGGTCATTGTCCGCGCGTGAGTCCGGGTCTACGATGGCCGCGATGAACATCGAGAAGGTCAGCGCCGAGTACGACACCGAGGTCGACGCCCTCGCCGTCGATCTCGTCGAGATCGCACCCGGGATGTCTGTTCGACAGGTCGAACTCCCCGACGGGCAACGGATTCTCGACTACGACCGCGAGGGCAACGTCATCAGCATCGAGGTGCTCTTCGCCTCGGAGGGCTTCTCCCTCGACGGCCTGCCGCACCTCGAGGCGGTGCGCGCCGCGGCCGCGAGCGTCGGCATCACCGCCCGCTGAGCGCCGGCGCCCGCGCTCACCCCACCGCCTTGAGGCCGACGACGCACCCGACGATGCCGAGGACGAACAGCACCTTCAGCGCCGACGCGGGCTCGCCGTCGAAGACCACCGCGTAGGCGACCGTCAGGGCGGCGCCGACACCCACCCACACGGCGTAGGACGTGCCCACGGGCAGCGCGCGCATCGCGAATGCGAGCCCGCCCATGCTGAGGATGAGGGCGAGGCCGAACACCAGCGACGGCAGAAGGCGGGTGAAGCCGTCCGACTTCCCGAGCGCCGTCGCCCACACCGCTTCCAGCACCCCGGAGGCGAGCAGGATGAGCCAGGACATGATTCCCTCCTGCGCCGTCTTGTCGCGGTCCGGGTACGGCGCCCTCGTCCGGGTGCCCGGATGGGCGTGCCCATCGTCTCAGAGCAGGGGTGACACGCGCCCGGCGGAGGGCGTCCGTCAGGCTTGAGGATGCCGCCCGGATCATCGAACATGTGTTCGATGATCGCGGTCGTCCACCTCCCCCGCCTCCCCCTCCTCGTCGCCATGCTCCGCGCCCGGCGCCCGCTGGACATGGCGGCTGCCCTGGCGCCCATACCGGGGGCTCCGCAGATGATCGGCCTGTGCACCCCCGCCGCCGAAGCCGAGGGGGTGCGCCCCGGCCTGCGTGTCGGTGAGGCCCACGCCCGCTGCCCGCACCTGGCGCTGGTGGCGCCGCACCCCGAGGGCGCCATCGAGGCGATCGAGCGGCTGATGGCCCGCCTGGAGGCCGCCGGGTGCGCCGTGGAGCAACTCGGCCCCGAGGACGTCGCACTCGACATGCGGCCGGTGCTGCGCCTGCACGGCGGCCCGGAGGGCGTGATGGCGCAGGTGCGGCGCGCCCTGCCGGTGGGCGCCGACGGGCGCATCGGGGTGGGGCCCGGCATCTTCGTCGCCCACCAGGCCGCGCGGCACGCCGGGCACGGGGTGCCGCGCATCGTCGACCGGCACGAGGCGGCGGCCTTCCTCTCCCCCCTGCCCGTCGACCGGCTGCCCCTCACCGACGCCGCCTGCGCGCGCTGCCGGGAGGTGGGCCTGACGAACATCGGGCAGGTCGCCGCCCTGCCGCGCGGCGCCGCGCTGGAACGCCTGGGCTTCGAAGGCATCGGCGCCTGGGAGCTGGCGCGCGGCATGCCCGACCGCCCGCTGCGCCCACGCACCCCGCCGTGCCCGGTGAGCGCCCACATCGACTTCGCCGACCCCGCCGACACCCTCTCGATGCGGCAATCGGCGTGCCGCCTCATGGTGGAACGACTCGAATCGGCGGTCCGCGCCCAAGGACGAGCGGTCCGCACCCTCACCCTCAGCGCCACACTCGCCGACGGCGGCTCGTGGACGCGGCGCATCACCCTGCGCGAGGCCACCGCCGAGGGCGCGCGCCTGCAGTTCGCCATCACCGGTCACCTCGCCGAGATCACCGCCCCCGTCAGCGGGCTGCGCATCACCGCCGACACCTCCGGGTCGGTCGGCGGCCGCCAGCTCACCGCCCTGCCCTCCCCCCGCGAGGAACGCGCGGCGCGCACGCACGAGGCGGTGCGCCACGTGCGGGCCGCGCTGGGCGACGAGGCCCTGCTGAGAGTCATCGAACTCGACGCGTCCTCCCACATCCCCGAGCGGCGCTTCGCCCTGGCACCACACCCCGATCCCCCGCCGCGGCACCCGTGAGCACGCGGCCCATCGGCACCCCCGCGCCGGTGCGCGTCATCGCCGCCCCCGGCGGGGCGCCCCACGCGGTGATCATCGACGGCCGGCGGCGGCGGGTGGTGGCCATCCGCGACGACTGGCGGGTGCAGGACCGCTGGTGGACCGACCAGCCCGTCGACCGCCACTACTTCGAGGTGGTGCTGGAACCCGGGCGCCTGATGGTGCTGTACCGCGAGCACCCGTCGGGGCAGTGGCTCGCCCACCCCTGATACCTGCGCGCTGCTAGATGCGCACCGCCAGCCAGCCGCCCTTGCCCACCGGGTTGGCCTTCCCGGTCTTCACCAGCCGGAAGCCCTCGGGCACGCGAGAGGGCTTGCGCTTCCACGGGCCGATTCTGGCCGGCAACTCGGCCTTCGGGAAGGTGAGGTCGGAGCGCACCGCCAGCCAGCCGCCCTTGCCCACCGGGTTCGACTTGCCGGTCTTCACCAGACGATAGCCCGCCGGCACGCGCTTGGGCTTCGCTTTCCAGGGCCCGATGGTGGGCGGCAACGCGGGCGTCACCTCCGCGGGGGCGTTCGCCCAGTAGCGCTGCACGCCGCGCCCCACCGCTCGCGCCGCCCGCTCGCGCGCGACCGGGTCGGCAAGCAGCGCCAGGTCGCCGGCGTTCGTGAGGAAGGCCCCCTCCACCAGCACCGCGGGCATGCGGGTGTTGCGCAGCACATAGAAGCCGGCCTCCTTCACGCCCCGGTCGGGGAGGCCCAGGGCCGCCACGAGTTCGGTCTGGATCTCACGCGCCAGCCGCCGCGACGCCTCACTGGAGTAGTAGTAGTGGAACGTCTCGGTGCCGCTGCCCGCCGGCGAGCCGAGCGCGTTGTTGTGGATCGACACGAACAGGTCGGCGCCCACCTCGTTGGCGAGATCGGTCCGGGCCTTCAGGTCGTCGGCGGTGGTGGTGAACGGGCGGTCCCCGCCGGCGAGGTCCTGAGTGCGGGTCATCACCGTTCGCGCGCCCCACCGGCGCAGGAATGTGTCCAGGCGCCGGGCGATGTCGAGGTTGACGTCCTTCTCGTACAGCACCGCCTCGCCCCTGTCGTTGGTGCGCTCCGGCAGCCCGGTGACCGTTCCGGGGGCGAGGATGCCCACGGCGCCGCTGTCCTTGTCGCCGTGCCCGGGGTCGACGGCCACGAACGGGAGCCCGGCCGGCGTCGTCGTCGGGGGCGGCGCCTGGGCCGACAGGGGCGCGGCCCACACGACCAGGACCAGCAGGCCGAGCAGCGCGGGGAGGGTGCGGACGCGTCGCATACCCGTCGATGCTAGCGGCACCCGGGGACGTCGCCCCCGTGAACGGGTCGGCGCGCACCGCCCGGCGCCCTGGCCTGCAACGCCACATGGCATGCCCACCCCCTCGGCGCCCCACCCGGGGCCTCGGCAGCCGCGCGTTGCGGGCGGCGCACGCCGCGTTGCGCGCTCACGCGGATGCGTCCGTGCGCCGGTAGTGGCTCACGATCTCCAGGTCCTTCGCCGGACCGCGCACCCGCCAGCGCACGGTCAGGTGGCCGGGGCCCGCCATGTGGAAGGCGCCGTCGTAGCGGTCGGCGCCGCACAGGTGCACCACATCGCAGCGACCCCCCTCCAGATCGAGCGGATGGAACGGTCGCCCGTCCTCGAACAGCACCTCCCACGCCGCGCCCGCCGGTACGACGCGCATCGTGCGCCGCGCCGGGCCGCGATGCGCCGCGCTCACCAGTTCCCCCTCCTCGCGCCAGGCCAGCTCGCCGGGGACGCCGGGGGCGGGGGCGATGTCGGCCGTGCCGGTGAAGGCGGCATCGTGCCCCAGACGCAGGTCGCGCACCCGCCGCTCGATGCTCCAGCGCCCGCCCAGCGGGCACACCCGGCGCGGCGCGTCAGTCGCCACGGCAGCCGTCGTCGTCGCAACAGCGGGAGGGCGCGCCACCGGCCGCCGCCGCGGCCAGGGGGTCGGCGACACAGGCACACACCTCGCCCCGCCACGCCTCGATGCCCTCGCGCACCGCCACCGCCGCGATCAGCAGGCCGACGAGCGAGTCGAGCCACCAGGCCCCGAACCACAGGTTGCCGAGCAGGCCCAGCAGCAGGGCGCCGGCGAGGTAGGCGCACAGCATGTTCTGGCGCCCCTCCCCGCGTGTCGCCACCGAGCCCAGGCGCACCGCCAGGCGCTGCTTGGCGATGCCGAGCGCGGGCATCACCACGAGGCTGGTCGCCGCCAGCGCGATGCCGACCGCGCTCACATCGGCGCGTTCACCGGTCACCAGCGCGCTCACCGACTCGAAGGCGACATAGGGGGCGAGGATGAAGAACTGGATCGCCACCAGCACCTGAGCGCGGCGCTCGGCGGCGTCCGAGAAGACGCGGTGGCCCGTGAAGCGCCAGACGATCACCACCGAGGCGAAGCCCTCGATCGCCGAGTCCAGGCCGAAGCCCACCAGGGCGACCGATCCCGCCAGGATGCCGGCGGCGATGGCGATGGACCCCTCCGCCGCCATGTAGACGAGGCTCGCCCACGACAACCGGCGCGCCCACGCGGCGAGGCGCAGGCGCTCGGCGTCGCCGGGGTTCCGCTCCAGGTCGGGCGCGAGGGTGGCCATGCGTCCATTGTGACGCGTCACCACGACTCTCGTTGTATCCGCGTCACATATGAACGAACATATGTTCGTATGCC
>JBKHVQ010000346.1:0-2000 GCA_046569985.1 Thermoleophilia bacterium
CATGCGTGCGGCCTCCCCTGCGTGGTCGGTGGTAGCAGCGCCACTTCTGGGCGCCGGCACTCGCTGATCCAACGTGCGATCGTCCGAGTGCTCTTGTCGGGGAAGTGGGCATTGACCACTTCCACCGGCCGCGCGCGCCGACCTTCGGCGGCCGCAGCCTCGACTTCGGCCCTGTAGTGATGGGCGACCCACCACAGGTGATGCTGCGCTCGCTGGCGTTCAACGGACTTCGCTCGCTTGTGCAGCCCCCTGAGGGCTTCTTGTCGCGCATTCGGGACTTCGTCGCCAGCGAGCGCCTCGGCGGCCGCGCCGATCGACTCTCGGATGATCTCGGCGACCGGGAGAATCGGGAGCGCTTCCTCGATTGAACTGGCGGCATCCGTTCCGCCGTCGTCGGCGAACGTCCCGGGCTCCACTACGACCCTGCGGGCATAGGCCAGTCCGCCCCTCTCGGCGATGTCGACTCGGCCTTGGAGTCCGAGGGATGGGCTGAGGAACATCGCCCACAACGCGGAGGGGAGCCGGACGCCCGCTCCAACAGTGAACGTCAACGCCTCATCCGGATTGGACCACCAGCCCCAGGTCACGGTCTCGCCGGAGCCCAAGTTGATGACGCCTCCCTTCACTCCCCGCCACTGTTCGCTTCCGATGCAGAAGCCCTCCACGCGCTGACCTCCCCTCAATGACACCTATTTTGCGCCGTTTGGCATTGCTGTACGGCATAGTACTGGGCAGACTCCGTTAGGACAAGAGGGGCCAACGGGGGGTGCTCTGTGCTGCCGGCGCTTCGGGATCTGAGAGACACCGTCACGGTCGATGAAGCGGCCATTGTTCTAGGGATCGGCAGGACCTCGGCCTACAAGGCTGTCCAGCGGGGGGATATCCCCAGCATCAGAATCGGCCGGCGCCTCCTTGTGCCCCGTGCCGCGATCGAGGACATGGTCGGCAGACGCTCGGGGGATGCCGCCCGATGAGCGGACTGGTCGTGCGCTACCTGCGCGGGAAGCACCTGAGAGCCCTCGCGGTAACCGAAGTCATCGGTGGCACGCCCTTCCTCTGGGACGACGGCGTCATCGCCCTCCCGGAATGGCTCGAACGGCAAGACCTATGCCTGGACGAGGTGTGGATCGCGCCTGTCGAGTCGGTGAGCCCCAGCGACCTGCGCGTCGAGTTCTCGTGACCCGCCGCGCCAGCCACCTGCGTAGACCCGCAGTTGAGCACGGGGCGAGATGA
This sequence comes from Thermoleophilia bacterium, assembly GCA_046569985.1. Taxonomy (GTDB): domain Bacteria; phylum Actinomycetota; class Thermoleophilia; order Miltoncostaeales; family Miltoncostaeaceae; genus JAVJSF01. The sequence continues at coordinate 1,234 of JBKHVQ010000346.1, forward strand.
GCGCTCCTGTCCAGCGCGTGGTCGCCGCCCTGAAGGCGCGCGGCAGCAAGCCCGCCAACGAGCGTGAAGAGACGTGGACGTGCCCCGCTCATCGCGACAGCACCGCGAGCATGAGCCTCAGCGAAGGCGGGGACGGGCGCGCCCTGATCCACTGTCACGCCGGCTGCGAGTCCGACGCGATCCTGGACGCCCTCGGCCTCACCCGCCGCGACCTGTTCGCCGACGTGCCCCGATCGGATACCGGCGCGATCCACTACGTCTACACCGACGCCGACGGGCACCCCCTGTGCCGGGTGACCCGACTACCCGGGAAAGACTTCCGCCAGTCCCGCTACGCGCCCGCCGACCCCGATGCGAACGCTGACGGCTACCTGAACCGCCGCGGGTGCATGAAGGACGTACAGCGGGTTCTGTACCGGCTCCCCGCGGTCGCCGCCGCGGTCGCCGCCGGCGAGACGATCTACGTGACCGAAGGCGAAAAGGACGCCGACGCCCTCACCCGCGCCGGGGTGGTCGCCACCACCGCGCCCCAGGGCGCCGGCAAATGGCACCGCGTGGACGCGACCCCCCTCGCCGGTGCCGAAGTCGTGATCGTCGCCGACCGCGACCAGGAAGGCCGCAAACACGCAGAGCAGGTGCGCGCCGACCTGGTCGGCCGCGGATGCCGCGTGCGCGTCGTGGAAGCCGCCGAAGGCAAAGACGCCCACGACCACCTCGCAGCCGGACTCGGGATCGAAGACTTCACCGACGTGACCGCCGGAGCCCCC
>JBKHVQ010000347.1:0-2984 GCA_046569985.1 Thermoleophilia bacterium
ACGGCGCCGACCGGCTAGCCTCCGTGGGGTCGTGAGCACACGCCCGCCCCGCACGCCCCCGTCGCGCATCCGCATCGCCGACATCGCCCCGCGCGCGGCCGACCGCACGGCCGCGGTGAAGCGATCGCTCGGCGATACGGCCCGCATCACCTGCACGCTGGTGCGCGACGGCCACGACACGCTGCGCGCCTCGGTGCACCACGCGCCGCCCGGGAGCGACCCGGTCGAGATCGCGCTCACCCCGGAGGGACCCGACCTGTGGTGGGCCGAGGTGCCCCTGACCGCGCTCGGGATGCACCGTTTCCACATCGAGGCGTGGGTGGACCACTTCGCCTCGTGGCGCCACGAGATGGAACGCAAGGTGGCCGCCGGCCAGCGCGACCTGACCGGCGAACTCGCCGAGGGCGCCGCGCTGGTCGGAGGGCTGCGGGACGAACTGGACGGGGGCGACCGGGAGCGGGCCGGCGCGCTGCTGGAGGTGCTGACCTCCGAGGCACCGGCCTCGGAGCGCGCCGCGGCGGCCCTGGCGGAGGACCTCCCGGCCGCGATGGCACGCACACGCACGCGGGCCGAGAGCACCACCTCCGCGACGTTCAGCATCGATGTCGATCGCGAACGGGCACGGGCGGGGGTCTGGTACGAACTGTTCCCCCGCTCGTTCGGGGGACTCGCGGGCGTGGCCGCGCAGCTCCCGCGCCTGGCGTCACTCGGTGTGGACGTGCTCTACCTGCCGCCGATCCACCCGATCGGCCTCACGCACCGCAAGGGGCGCAACAACAGCCCCGAGGCCGCGCCCGGCGACCCCGGCAGCCCGTGGGCCATCGGCTCCGGGGACGGCGGCCACACCGCCGTGAACCCCGAGATCGGCACCCTCGGCGACCTTGACGCCCTGGTGGAGGCGGCGGGCCGGCACGGCATCGAGATCGCGCTGGACTTCGCCATCCAGTGCTCACCGGACCACCCGTGGCTCAGCGAGCACCCCGACTGGTTCCACCGCAGGCCCGACGGCACGCTCAAGTACGCCGAGAACCCGCCCAAGCGCTACCAGGACATCTACAACGTCAACTGGGCGAGCGCGGACTGGCGCGGGCTGTGGAGCGCCATGCGCGAGGTGGTCCTCTTCTGGGTCGGTCATGGCATCCGCATCTTCCGTGTCGACAACCCCCACACCAAGCCGCTGCCGTTCTGGCGCTGGCTGATCCACTCGGTACGCGAACGCCACCCCGATGCGGTGTTCCTGGCCGAGGCGTTCACCAGCCCGGCGCGCATGTACGCCCTCGCCGAGATCGGCTTCTCGCAGTCGTACACCTACTTCACCTGGAAGAACTCCGCCGCGGAGCTGGCCGACTACATGCGCGAGCTCAGCTCGCCCCCGGTGTGCGACATCTTCCGCCCCAACTTCTTCGTCAACACGCCGGACATCCTCACCGAGTACCTGCAGCACGGCGGCCGCCCCGCGTTCATCGCGCGCCTGGTGCTGGCGGCGACGCTGTCGCCGAGCTACGGCATCTACTCGGGCTTCGAGAACATCGAGCGGACGGCCGTCGCGCCCGGCAGCGAGGAGTACCTCGACTCGGAGAAGTACGAGGTCAAGCGGCGGGCGCTCGACGGCGAACTGCTGCCGCTGTTCGCCCGCCTCAACGAGATCCGTCGCGAGGAGGCGCCGCTGCGGCGCATCGACCTGCGGATCCTGCCGACCCGCAACGATGCCCTGTTCGCGCACGCCAAGGGCCGGGGACCGGGCACGATCATCACCTGCGTCAACACCGATCCGCATCGCGCCCAGGAGGGGGTCGTGGACGTCCCGTGGGACCTCGACATCCCGCCGTCGTTCCCGGTGCGCGACCTGCTGAGCGGGGCCGTGTACCACTGGCGCCACGGCGACAACTATGTGCGCCTCGATCCCGGCCTGCCGGCCCACGTGCTGCGGGTGGAGACATGAGCGGGCGCGCGGAACTCGCGACCGACCGCGCGCTGCTGGCCGCGCGCGACCACCACGAGCCCCACCGCGTGCTCGGCGCGCATCCCGGCGACGACGGGGTCGCCATCCGCGTGTTCCGCCCCGACGCCCGGGCGGTCACCGTGCACGCGGCCGGGTCGGAACCGCTGGAGCTGGAGCACCTCGGCGACGGCCTGTACGCCGGCGTGCTCGGCGAGCACCGGGACCCGCCGCGCTACGAGCTCGAGATCACCGCCGGCGAGTCGACCCGGCGCACCCGCGACCCGTATTCATTCCTGCCGAGCGTCGGCGAGCTCGACCTGCACCTCATCGGCGAGGGACGCCACCGGCGCCTCTGGGACCGCTTGGGGGCGCATGTCCGGACCATCGACGGGGCCACCGGCACCGCCTTCACCCTGTGGGCGCCCGCGGCCCGCTCGGTGAGCGTGATCGGCGACTGGAACCACTGGGACGGGCGCCTGCACCCGATGCGCACACTCGGCTCGGCCGGGGTGTGGGAGCTCTTCATCCCCGGTGTGGCCGCGGGCGCGCGCTACAAGTTCGAGGCGCGCGCCGGCGACGGGTCGCTGCACGAGAAGGCCGACCCGATGGCGCGCGAGAGCGAGGTGCCCCCGCGTACCGCGTCGGTGGTCGCAGCCCCCAGCGGCTACTCCTGGGCCGACGACGAGTGGAGGGCGGCGCGTCGCGGGGGGTCCCCCCATGCGGAGCCCGTGTCGATCTACGAGGTGCACCTGCCCTCGTGGCGGCGGCGCCCCGACGAGGGGGACCGCCCCCTGACCTACCGCGAGATCGGTGAGGAACTCGGCGACTACGCCCGCGACATGGGCTTCACCCACGTCGAGTTCCTGCCGCTGATGGGGCACCCCTTCTCGGGTTCGTGGGGCTACCAGGTGACCTCCTACTACGCACCGATGCCCGCGCCCGGCAGCCCGGACGATCTGCGGGCCATGGTCGACGCGCTGCACGCGCGGGGGCTGGGCGTGATCCTGGACTGGGTGCCCGCCCACTTCCCGAAGGACGCGTT
>JBKHVQ010000348.1:0-2587 GCA_046569985.1 Thermoleophilia bacterium
GCTGGCGATGATGGACAAGGCGGCCTTCGTGGCCGCGACCCGCCGCGCCCGCTGCCCGCTGGTGACGGTCGCGAGCGACCGGGTGGAGTTCCACGCGCCAGGGCGCCTCGGCGACATCATCGAGGCGACGGCCGACGTGGTGAAGGTGGGGCGCACATCGATGGACGTCGAGGTCTCCGTGGTCGCCGAGGACCTGCTCTCCGGCGAGCGGCGCGAGGTCACCAGCGGCACATTCACGTTCGTGGCGGTCGATGAGGCCGGCCGTCCGACGCCCATCGCGCCCGAGCCCGCGGCGTAGACTCACCGCGTGAGCCCGCGCCAGAGCACCACCGAGCCCGCCCCCGGGGACAGCGCCCCTTCCCGGCAGATCTCCCGCATCCAGATCCTGATGCTCGGGTTCGCCCTGGGCGCCGCCTGGGGCGTGGTGATGTGCGCGGTGCTGTGGGCCATCGGCCGGCTCGAGGACGGCGACGTGTCCGGCTGGGGCTACCGCATCGTGATCTCGGCGCTGATCGGCATGGTCGCCGCCACGATCTTCGGCCCGGTGCGCCAGGCCCGCGCCGAGGGCACGCTGGGCCCCCGGCGCAAGCTCTTCGGCCGCAAGCGTTAGCCGGCGCGCCGACGCGGATCGGGCCGCCCGGCTCGCGCCGGGGCCCCGCGTTGACTATCCTCGCTGCCGACCGTGCTAGGCGGGGAGCTAGCGGTGCCCTGTACCCGCAATCCGCTACAGCGGGGCGTAATCCCCTCCCGAGGGGCAGGTATCAGAGAAGGGGCTCGGGCAGAGCGGCGTTGAAGGCGAGGTCCCATTCGGTGGGCGACCGCGAACCAGGTCAGGTCCGGAAGGAAGCAGCCTTAAGCGGATCCGCTCACGCGCAGTGGGGCCACCTCGCTGGAGCAAGCGGCTCGAGTCACGCTCCGATCACCTGTTTCGACGGTGGGTGCACGGTCACTTTTTCACGTGGGAGGAACCCCGCCCGCACCGGGCCGGGTTCCGCGGAGATGTCGGATGCCCTGGCGGCGGGCATGATGCGAGGGTGCCGATGAGCGCAGAAGGCGCGAGCCTCTACAACCGCCACCGTCCGGTGACCTTCGCCGACATGGTGGGCCAGGACCACGTGGCGCGCGCCCTCGGCAACGCCCTGAGGGCCGGTCGCCCGGCGCACGGCTACCTGTTCTCGGGACCGCGCGGCACCGGGAAGACCACCACCGCCCGCATCCTGGCGCGCTGCCTCAACTGCCAGTCGAGCCCGGGCCCGACCGCCGAGCCCTGCGGCACCTGCGACTCGTGCCGCCGCACCGGGCACGACGACTGGCTCGACGTGGTCGAGGTCGACGCCGCCTCCAGCGCCCGGCGCATCGACGAGATGCGCGAATGGCTCGAGACCGTGCGCTACGCGCCGGAGGCGTGCCGCTACCGGGTCACGATCATGGATGAGGCCCACCAGATCCAGCCGCAGGCCGCCAGCGCGCTGCTGAAGACCCTCGAGGAGCCGCCCCCGCACCTGGTGGTGATCCTCTGCACCACCCACCCGTGGGAGATCCTCGGCACGATCCGCTCGCGCCTGCAGCAGTACTCCCTGCGCAAGCCCGGGCTGCCCGCGCTCACCAAGGTGCTCGAACGCGTCGCCCGGGCGGAGGGGATCGAGGCCTCCGAGTCGGCGCTCGACGTGCTCGCCCGCGCCGCCGAGGGCTCGTTCCGCGACGCCCTCGGCCTGCTCGACCAGATCGCCACCTACACCGACGGGCGCATCGAGGCGTCCGACGCCCTCGAGCTGATCGGGGTGGTGGGACGCGAGACGATGTTCGAGCTGGTCGACCTGATGGCGGCGGGGGAGGCGGCGGGCGCCTTCGAGTTGCTGTCGGACACCATGGACGGGCCGGTCGACCCCGACCAGCTCATGCGCGCCCTCGTGACCCACCTGCGCTATGTCTGCCTGCTGCAGCAGGGCGCCCGCCCGCGCGACGAGTGGGGCTTCGTCGGGGAGGAACTCGCGCGCCTGCAGGCCCAGGCGAACCAGTTACGCCCCGCCCAGGTGGTGCGCGGGCTGGATCTCCTCGCCGACGCCCAGGTGCGCATCCGCCACGGCGACGCCGACCCGCGCCTCCAGCTCGAGCTGGTCGCCGCCCGGCTGGCGCGCCCCGCGCTCGACCCGAGCACCGCGTCGCTGGCGGCCCGCCTCGACGCCCTCGAAGCCGGTCGCGCCCCGGCGGCGGCACCGGTCCTCGCCCCGACGCCCGCCTCCTTCGCTGCGCCCGCCGCCGAGCCCGCGCAGGAGAGCGCGCCGCAGCCCGTCGCGGAGGGCGGTGCGGAAGGCGCACCGGAGGCTGCGAAACGGCCGGATCCGCCCGGCCCGGCGCCGGCCGGCGATGACGGCCACGAACTGCCCCCGCCGCCCGGCGACGAATACGCGCCCGCCGGCGGCGACCACGCGCCGCCCTCCGCACCGCCCGCCGTCCACCCGCCCCCGCCGGCGCAGGGGACGCCCCTCGACCTCGATCACTTCACCCGCATCTGGTCGCAGGTGCTCGACACGCTCGAGCGCGAGGCGGCCCACGTGCGCGGCTTCCTCGACGGCTCGCGGCCGGA
>JBKHVQ010000349.1:0-6351 GCA_046569985.1 Thermoleophilia bacterium
CCCACGAGCACGCCCGTCGTGTGGCCCTCGCCGAAACGCAGCACACCCGCCAGCTGTGCGGAGCACGCGGCGGCGGACTCCTGCGCGATCGCGTCGAAGACGCCGCGGGCGTCGGCCTCCGCGGCGACGAGGGTGGCGACGCGCCGCAGCGCCTCCTGCTCGCGCACGGCCTCCACAGCCGCCGTGACGTCGGTGAACGAGATGACCACCCCGGGCCCGTCGGTCAGCGACAGGGGTTCGGCCGACAGCGACAGCCACCGCAGCGAACCGTCGGGCAGGTGGATGCCGATCGTCTCGCCCCGGACCGGCCGGCCCTCGCTGAGCGCCCGCGCCGTTGAGACGTCCCCCGCGCTCATCGGCTTTCCGTCTCTGCGGACGAATCTCCTCATCAGCTCCCTGGCCGAGCGGCCCGTCAGATCCTCGCGGGTCACTCCGAGCATCCGCTCCGCGGCGGGGTTGGCATCGATGATCTCGGCATCGCCGGACATGAGGATGATGCCGTCGGCGAGCGCGGCGATCAGTGATCGGTAGCGGCTCTCGCTCTCCTGGAGGGCCATCTCTGCGCGGCGGCGGTCGGTCACATCGCGCACCGCCGCGGCGAGGAAGGTGCCCCGCTCGGTGTTGAGCGGGGCGAGGGTGATGTCGACGGGGAACTCGGAGCCGTCGCGGCGCCGTCCCAGAAGTTCGCTTCCCGCGCCCATGGACCGCGTCCGGGGGTCGGCGGCGAAGCCGTTCCGGTGCGCGACGTGGTCCGCGCGCAGGCGCTCGGGGAGGAGGGCCTCGACCGGCTGTCCCAGCAGTTCCTCCCTCGCGTATCCGAACAGGCGCTCGGCCTGGGCGTTGACCAGCTGGATGCGGCCGTCGCGGTCGGCGATCACCACGCCGTCGGGCCCGAATTCGATGACCTCGCCGCAGTGCGCCCTGAGGGCCGCGCGGACCTGCTCCTGATCGCCGCCGAGGCGGGTCAGATTGTGGTCATCGACCGGAATGTCGCCGTGAGGGTCGGCCATTCAACCAAGATCCATTCTCGCCGGCGCGGGGTCAACTCCCGCGGCGCAACATGAGCGCGGTGGCACGCAGCTGTGCCTCCATCAGGATGGCGCCGGGCACGAGAAGCGGTGGGACGATGCCCCTGTCGAGGCTGTCCGCGATCGCCGCCGCCTGGGCGCCCAGGACGATGCCCGCGAGCTGCCACGGGAGCTGCCACGGGAGCTGTCCCGCCGGCGCGCCGGCCCGGGGGCGCCGGCGGGGGGCGCCCGCGTCGCCCGGGGAAGGGGGATGGGGAGCGCCCGGGCGGGCGATGTCGGGCAGCTCGTCCTCGAGCACCTGTCCGCTGAGGATGTCGCGGGGCGGGGGTGGGGGCCGCCTGCGCCCGCCCGTCGGTGCGGCGTCGCTCATCGCGCGCCCCGCGGGGTTGTCGCGGACCATTCCTCGACCTCCGCGGCCAGTGCCCGGAAGTCGTCGGCGGCGCGGCAGCGCGGACCGGAGAGGACGGTGCGGCCCGCCCGCGCCGCGTGGCGTACCGCGATGTCCGAGCGCACCACCGTCTGCAGCATCCGGTCGCCGAAGGCCTCCTCGGCCTGCTCCAGCACGGCCCGCGCGTCGAGGGTGCGGTTCTCCCAGCGGCTCCGCAGCACGCGCGGGCCGTCGAGCCCGGGGTTCAGCACGGGCCGCACGCTACGGATGGCGGCGTCCATGGCGACAAGCCCGAGATACGCGAGGGCCTCGGGGATCATCGGCACCAGCGCCCCGTCGGCGGCCACGAGGGCGTTGGTGCTCAGCAGGTCCACGGCGCGGGGCCCGTCGAGCAGGACGTGGTCGTAACGGTCGGCGACCACCGCGAGCCGTTCGCGCAGCAGGCCCTGCGGCAGCTCCGACCAGCCGACGTGCCCGGCCAGGTTCCCGAGCCGCCGCGACGCAGGGATGACATCGACCCCGTCGACAGCGCCGGCGGGACGGATGGCCTCGTCGGTGGCGCGCTCGCCGAGGAGCACCTCCAGCAGCGCCTGGCCGTCGTCCACGGCACCCAGCCACAGGCTGGCGTTCGCCTGCGCGTCGAGGTCGACCACCAGCACCCGGCGCCCCCGCTCGGCGAGCGCCGCCGCCAGGTTGACGGTCGTGGTGGACTTGGCGGTGCCGCCCTTCTCGTTGACTATCGCGAGGACCCACATGCGCGGTACCGTAGCGGCCGGCCGGTGCGAGCCGTGCCGGAGGTCCGGGCGTGTAGCTCAGCGGTTAGAGCAGGGGACTCATAATCCCTTGGTCCCAGGTTCGAATCCTGGCGCGCCCACTATGGGAACCAAGATGAGACCACGCGATCGGTAGGGGCGGGGAGTGGCTCGGCGCGGACGCCGAAGTGCCCGGTCGTCGGGCGACTGGACCCGCCCCCCGCGAAGGCGGCCTCCGCCCGGGCTCGCACCCGGGCGCGGCACGGCGCCGGGTTTCGTCCGGCACGTACGCCGACTGCTCTCGGAGGATGACCCCCTTCCCCTCCTCACCCATGTCAGTGAGTTGATCGCCACTCTCGATCCGCGCGCTGCGAGCCCCTTCGACCACACCGACCGTCGCGACCTGCCGGGCCTGCGCGAACTCACCCGCTCGCTGGCCCGGTTCGATGCGCCGGAGACCTCCGCCCTACTCGCCCTCATCGTGGCGATGAGCGACGACGCGCCGGCGACAGCCGAGGCACGGGCGGAGGTCGCGGGCCGCGGGCACCCGTTGCCGGAGTGGCTCGCCCGCCTCGACCAGATCACGATCGAGCGCACCCTCGTCACAACCCATGTCCTCGGCGACGCCGAGGACATCATCGTCGGCGCCCGCCTGGCGGGCGGGCACGATGCCACCGCGTTCGTGTACGTCGACCACAACCTCGGCACGGTGGCGGCGGACGGCTTCCTGCTGGCGGGGACCTTCGAGCACATCGAGCGCCTCGTCCGCGATGCCTCGGATCCCGACACCGGCACCGCCGACCTGGACCCCGCCGAGGCGCGCGCCCGGATCGAGCAGGCCATCGCATCGGGGGCGATGGTGTTCCCGCCATACGAGACGACGACCTGGCCCGCGGCTCGTCCCGCGGTCGAGTGGCTCGCGCGCAAGCTCCCCGCCGGCGGCATCGGATACGAGCGGCGGGAGTGGACAGACATGGAGACGAGGCGCCTCGCCGAGGAGTTCTTCGCATCCGAAGCCGGCGCCCCCCTCGACACACCGGACGCCCGGGAACTGCTCGACTCGCTGCTGTGGTTCGGGACCGGCCATGCCTCCGGTGACCCGGATCGCTGGAGCCCGGTGTCGGTTGAGATGCTCCTCCTTGACTGGCTGCCGCGGAAGGTCGTCGCCGAGCCCGCGTTCCTGGCCGGCGCGCCCCCGCTGCTGGCGGCCCTGGTCCGTTTCGGCCATGAGCGCAGCGGTGTGCCCGGGCACCTCACCGAGCAGACCCTGGCCGCGGTCCGTGACATCACCCCGGCGTACCTCGCGGCGATCGGGTCGCCCCGGCTGCAGGGACCGCCGGCGGTCCTGGGAGCGATGGGCGCCATCGATCCCGATGATCCCGGCCTCCTCACCGGAGGCGCGCCCGGCATGGACCTGCGCGACATCGACGACATCCTGCGCGAGGTGCTCCGCGACGTCGTCGGCGGCGACGCGGCGCTGCGCTCGCTGGATGCCACCCCGCTCCCGGATGAACCGTTCCCGTGGGCGGGCATCCCGGACGACATCCGCGAGCGGATCGGCGAGGTGCTGGCGCTGACAGACGCCTGCTGCGACGCCCTCATGGACACCGAGTGCCGCACCGCCGCACGCCGGTTCCTCGCGAGCGCCGCCCGGGGTGATCCCCGGGTGTTCCGCCGCCGGGCGCGTCCCGAGACCGCCGCAGCGGCGGTGGTGTGGATCATCGGCCGCGCGAACCGCATGCTCGGCCACCGGGGCGGGGTCCGTTCCGGCGCGATCGCCGAGCATCTGGGACTCACCTCCATCCCGAACCAGCGCGCCCACACCCTTCTCATCGCGGCGGGGCACGAGCCGTGGGAGGCGGGCTCCGATGCGTCGCTGGGCTCGCCCGCATACCTCACCTCCCGGAGGCGGGCCGAGATCATCGCGACCCGGGACCGCCTCGACCTCTGAGGGGCCGTCGGCGGGCCCCGCCCGGATGGACAGGGCGGCGGCGGACCCGAGCCACTGGTTGAACGATCAATTACCGCCGGGTAGCTTGACCGCTCAAACGCGGAGAGGAGCGCCCCATTGGCAGATCCCGTGATCGCCGACAACACACCGGTCGCCACGGTGCTGAACGCCGGCGAGGAGTACCACTGGTGCGCCTGCGGTCGTTCGGCCCGCCAGCCCCTCTGCGACGGATCCCATGCCGGCTCCGGATTCACACCGGTGCCGTTCACCCCCGACGCGACCGGCGAGGCGTTCCTGTGTGCCTGCAAGCGCACCGGCACCCCGCCGTACTGCGACGGCAGCCACGCCCGGTTCTCGTCCTCGCAGGTCGGGACGACCGGCGGAACCGAGCCGGAGTCCGAGGCCGGGACTCCCGCCGTCGCCGAATCCGCCGGAGGGCCGGTGGCGCGGCCCACCGAGGAAGAGCCGACGGTCGCCTTCATCCACCGGTTGGCCCGGGAGGGCCTGTCGACGTCGGGCCGTCACGGGCCGATGACGGCGATGGGCGTCCCCCGCAAGGATCTCCCCCACTGGGACGACCTCCAGATCATGGTGGCCCAGATGGCGACCAAGCCGCTGCTCGACGACGCCGAGGTGGGCACCGACCTGATCATCGGGCCGGCGGCCGACAGGCCGCTGCGCCTCGACATCCCGCTGTTCGTGTCCGACATGAGCTTCGGGGCCCTCTCCCAGGAGGCGAAGGTCGCGATGGCCAAGGGTGCCGAGCTCGCCGGAACCGGCATCTGCTCGGGTGAGGGCGGGATGCTGCCCGAGGAACAGCGTGCGAACAGCCGCTACCTCTACGAACTGGCGAGCGCGAAGTTCGGCTACCGCGAAGAACTCCTTGCGTCCGTCCAGGCGTTCCACTTCAAGGGCGGGCAGGGGGCGAAGACCGGCACCGGGGGGCATCTTCCCGGGTCGAAGAACATCGGGAGGATCTCCGAGGTCCGCGGCATCCCCGCCGGACGGCCCGCCATCTCGCCGTCGACGTTCACCGATCTGCGCACGGTGGACGACTTCCGGCGGTTCGGCGACCGCGTTCGCCAGGTGACAGGCGGCATCCCGGTCGGGATGAAGCTCAGCGCCAACCACATCGAGGCCGACATCGGCTTCGCCCTCGACTCCGGCGTGGACTACATCATCCTCGATGGCCGCGGGGGCGGAACGGGCGCCGCCCCGGAGATGTTCCGCGACCACATCAGCGTTCCCACCATCCCCGCGCTCGCCCGGGCCCGCCGGTTCCTCGACGAGTCGGGGGCCGGCGGTCGCGTCACCCTGATCGTCACCGGTGGGCTGCGCGTGCCCGCTGATTTCGTCAAGGCCCTCGCCCTCGGCGCCGACGCCGTGGCCGTGTCGAACTCGGCGATGCAGGCCATCGGCTGCGTCGCCGCGCGCATGTGCAACACGAACAACTGCCCGGCCGGCATCGCCACGCAGAGGCCCGAGCTGCGCGCCCGGCTCGACATCGAGTCATCGGCCGCGCGACTGGCCACCTTCTTCGCGGCCTCGGTTGAACTCATGTCCGTCATGGCCAGGGCATGCGGCCACGACCACCTCTCGAAGTTCGCCAAGGTCGACCTCGCCACGTGGAACCACGACATGGCCAGGCTCAGCGGGGTCCGCTACGCCGGCTACGCGAACTGACAGGACCAACGGAGCGCACGCCCGCCGCAGCGGGTGAGGGCGCGCGCGCATGTCAGTCCGCCGGGCGCGTCGAGACCACGAAGTGGTTCGAGGCCTTCCCGGCGTCGATCATCTCCAGGTAGGTCGTGAAGTAGACGATGTGGTAGTCGGTCTGCTCGGCGCCCTGCTCTTGCGCGATCGCATCGCGGTGCGTGGTCCACGCGTCGAGCCACCGCCGCATCGTGTCCCGGAAGTCGCTGATGAACTCGGTGACCTCGTCGACCACGAAACCGGCCTCCCGCAGCTTCTGCTTGTACCCGTCGAGGGTGTCGGTGTACTGGGGGATCGCGTAGCCGCGGGCGAGGCGCTCCCGGATGTCGTCGTCGCCGTCCTCGAAGTCGAAGGTGCCCGACAGGAACGCCCATGTCCCCCCGGGGCGCAGCACCCGCCGGACCTCCCGGAACAGGCCCACCTTGTCCTCGAAGACATTCATGACGTTCATGCTGATCACGATGTCGAAGGAGGCGTCCGGGAACGGCATATCCATCCCGTCGGCCTCCACGAAACGCA
>JBKHVQ010000350.1:0-6125 GCA_046569985.1 Thermoleophilia bacterium
CCGCTCGGGACGGTGAACGTGTCATCGCGCCAGAACTGCTGCGACCAGGTGATCGGCTGCGTCCACGAGAGCTTCTCGTTCGGCCCGGTGGGCCCGTTGAAGACGCTCGCCTGCTGCTCCCCCCAGCGGCCGTCGTACCCCAGCCAGGGGTACGCGGGCAGATGGTCGGCGGGGGCGGTGGGCACGGTGGCGACCGCCGGGGTGATGGTGCGCGTGTCGCCGCCGGCATCGTCGCAGCCGACCCCCTCCGCCTCGCTGCGCATCAGGAAGATGTCATTGGAGTAGAAGTTGGCGTGCGATCCGGCGGCCGGATAGACGACCGGGTGCGTGCCGCCCTGGAGTTCCAGCTTGTCGTCGCCCCAGAGCGCGCGTTCGGCGCTGGAGTGCTGGCTGTAGCCCACCTCGGTCGGGGCGGTCCGGAGGGCCTCCTCGGCGCTGTCGGCCGGGAAGATGATCTGGATCATCTCCCAGTCGCCCTCGTGGGTGTTGTTCCAGTCGTTGAACACGTAATAGAACCAGTACTGCAGCGCCAGCAGGCCGGGTTTGCCGTCCTCGGTGTTCACCCGGGCGTAGGTCGTGGCCGGATAGCCGGCGGTGATGCGCTCCGCCCACTCGGCATAGGTGCAGCCCGGGCGCAGGGGGTCGCCGGGGAAATCGAGGTGGTAGCCCCACAGGCCCGCCCCCAGCCGCTGAGCCGACGGCGCGATCGCCACCATGTTGGTGCGATCCCACGGCCCGCGCAGCAGGACCTCGTCGTTGCCCATGATCGCGTCGACGTCGATGGGCTCATACGGCTCGCCCTCGTCGCAGTCGCCATCGCCCGGCCGCTCCTGCAGCTTCACCACCGGCGCGTAGCGCTCGGCCAGGGCGATCTCGGCGGCGCTCGCCGCCTCGGCCTGCGCGGCGGCGGGGCCGGCGTGCGCGGCCCACAGGCCCAAGGACAGGAGGAGGGCGATCAACCCCGCCCACACAGTCACACGCGGTCGGCGGCGGACGCTGGGAGCGGGCGGCCTCATCGCGGCGCACGATACAGCCTGCGCGCGACAGCAATCGACGCTATATTTGAGCCGTCAACTTACTCTGCTCACGGAGGCGCCGATGTCGACCGAGCACCGATCCCCATCCCCCGGGACAGTGACCCGTCTGGGCGCGGTCCGCCTCGCGGTGCGCGACATCGAACGCTCCTCCGGCTTCTACCGGCGGGCGATCGGGCTGGAGCCGCTGCCCTCCGACGGGCCGATGGTGCGCCTGGGTGCCGGCGGCCGCGCCATCGTCGAACTGGAGGCGACCCCCGACGCGCAGCCCGCCGCGCGGGGTGCCTCGGGCCTCTTCCACCTCGCGGTGCTCGTCCCCGACCGCGCGGCGCTGGCGGGCGCGGTGCGGCGGGTCGGCGAGGCCGGCTGGGGCTTCACCGGCGCCTCCGATCACCTCGTCAGCGAGGCGCTCTACCTCAACGACCCGGAGGGCAACGGCATCGAGATCTACCGCGACCGCGCGCGCGAGGAGTGGCCGGTCGCCGACGGGGTCCTGCAGATGGACACGCTGCCCCTCGACATCGACGCCGTCATGGCCGAACTCCCCGGCGGGCCGGGCGAGCCGCGCGTGCCGGCGACCACCGCGCTCGGCCACGTGCACCTGAAGGTCGACTCGCTCGACACCGCGCGGCGGTTCTACGTGGGCGTCATCGGCTTCGAAGTGATGGTCGAGACCTACCCCGGCGCTCTGTTCGTCGCGGCGGGCGGCTACCACCACCATGTCGGCCTGAACACCTGGATGAGCACACGCCCCGCCGAGACGGGAGCCCTCGGCCTGCGTCACATCGAGATCGTCGTTCCCGACCCCGCGCAACGTGAGGCGATCGCCACGCGAGCCGCCGCGGCCGGGGTCGCGCCCGACGCCGACGGTGCGCTCGCAGACCCCGCCGGCAACCGGGTCGTCGTCACCGCCGGCTGAGACGGCGCGCGCCGGGCAGCGCCGCCGGCCCCGGCGCCGGTTCAGGCGCCGGAGCGGGTGGCGGGTCGGGCGAGGGGTACGGCTCGGGGATGCGCGGCGGATACGGCTCCGGGATCGGCGGAGGGTAGGGCTCCGGGATGCGCGGCGGGTAGGGCTCGGGAATCCGGGACGGGCCGGGAGGCGACCCGGGCGGCCGCTCCGCCGATGCGGCCTGGTCGCTGACCACGGTGATTCTCATGCACGGTCAACTACCCGAGGGCGCGGGGGGCCACACATGGTTTGGCGACGGCCCGGATGCGGTACCGCACGCACGGAGACCAAAGCGACCGCGGGAGGCGACGTGACCGAACGCCGACGTGACACCAGCGGCGAGGACCCGCGCGACCCGGAGCGCCGCCCGGGAGTGCCGCCGCACCAGCCCGACGATCCCCAGAAGGATCCGGTGGACGAGCGCGCGGAGGAGTCGTTCCCCAGTTCGGACCCGCCGTCGACGGGCGCCCCGGGGGTGTAGCGGATCCCCCGCGCCGAGGCGGAGGGGAGCGCGTGGCCGATCCGGCCACGCGCGGTTCACCTCGGCGAGATCTCCGGCGGCGCCCCGTGGGCCCGCAGCGCGGCCGGGATCGCGACGGTGCCGTCCTCGCGCTGGTGGTTCTCGAGGATCGCGATGATGGTGCGTCCCACCGCCACCGCGGTGCCGTTGAGGGTGTGCACCGGCTGCGTCGCGCCTGCGCGCTTGACCCGGCAGCGCAGGCGTCGCGCCTGGTAGTCGGTGCAGTTCGAGCACGAGGTGACCTCGCGGTAGCGCTCCTGGGCCGGCATCCACGCCTCGCAATCGAACTTGCGCGCGGCCGACGCGCCGAGGTCGCCGATGGCGATGTCCACGACCCTGTAGGGCACCTCGATGGCCTGCAGGATCGCCTCCTGCACCCCCAGTATGCGCTGATGCTCGGCGGCCGAGTCCTCGGGCAGCACGAACGAGAACATCTCGACCTTGTCGAACTGGTGCACGCGGAAGATGCCGCGGGTGTCCTTTCCGGCCGCGCCGGCCTCACGGCGGAAGCAGGTGGACACGCCTCCGTAGCGCAGCGGCAGGTCGTCCTCGGCCAGGATGCTGTCGCCGTGCAGGCCCGCCAGCGGCACCTCCGAGGTACCCACGAGAAAGAGGTCGTCCTCGGCCGTGCGATAGATGGATGAGCGATCGGTGGGGAAGAACCCGGTGCCCCACATGGCCTCCTCGCGCACGAGCACCGGCGGGATCACCGGGGTGAAGCCCGCCTCCTCGAGCGCGTCGAGGGCGAGACCCACGAGCGCGAACTGCAGGCGCACCAACGGGCCCTTCAGGTAGGCGAAGCGGGCGCCGGAGACGCGTGCGGCGGCCTCGAGGTCGAGGGCCCCCGCCGCCGTGGCCAGGTCGACGTGGTCGCGCGGAGCGGCGAGCGCGGGCCGGGTGCCGACCTGGCGCAGTTCCACGGCGTCGTCCTCCCCGCCCGCCGGCGCTCCATCCTCGGCGATGTTCGGCAGCCCCAGCAGCAACGCGTCGCGCTCGGCCTCCAGCGCGCGCAGCTCATCCTCCTCGCGGGTCAGGCGCTCCCCGAGGTCCCGGGCGCGGGCCTCGTCGGCGGAGGTGTCCGCGCCCTCGCGGCGGCGCCGCCCGACCTCCTTGCTGATACGTGTCCGCTCGGCGCGCGTCGCCTCGACCTCCGCCCGGAGCGCGCGGGCGCGCTCGTCGAGGTCACAGAGTTCGTTCAGTTCGCCGACGGCGTCCCGCCGGGCCATCGCCCGCTCGACCGCGTCGCGGTCCGATCGGATGAGCTTGAGGTCGAGCAGGGCCTACTCCTCGTCGGGCGCGTCGGCGAGAGCCGCGCGCAGGCTTGGCAGGTCGTCGGCGAACACGAAGGCGCGCCGCAGCCCCGTGATCTCGAACACGCGGCGCAGGCGCCGATGCGGGCAGATGAGCCCGAGCCGGCCGTTGGCGGCCTGCACCCGGTTGAGCAGGCTCACGAGTGCGCCGAGGCCCGACGAGTCGAGCAGTGTGACATCGGTGAGGTCGACGACGAGGGTCGCCCGCCCCGGGTCGATCCGCTCGAGGTCCTGCCGGAAACCCGCGACCGTGTAGATGTCCAGCTCGCCGCCGAGGGTGACGACCATGAAGTCGCCCTGCGCCTCGCTGCGGACATCCAGGCTCATGCGGCGATGCTACCGCAGCCCCCGCGCACCGGATCGCTCGGCGCGCGGGGGTTACGGACCGGTGCTACTGGATGCTGACCACGTACGCGACGACGTTCTCGAGGTCGTCGCCGCTTGCCAGGCCGCCCGGCATGGCGCCGCGGCCGTTGACCACGACGGTCTCGACCGCCGCGGCGTCCAGGCCGGCGCCGGCGAGCTGCGGGCCGATGCCACCGGCGTCCAGGCCGTTGTTCATGTGGCAGCCGCCGCAGCTGGTCGCGAAGAAGGTCTCACCCGCGGCCACGTCGCCCTCGACCTCGACGGGCTCCGCCGGCTCGGCGGGCTCCGCCGGCTCGGCGGGCGCGGCAGGCTCCGCGGGGGCGGTGTCCTCGCCGCCGGCGGGGGCGCTGACGGTGTTGCCGTCCGCGTCGGTCTGAGCCGCGCTGTTCGCCGTGGTCTCGGCGGCGGTCGGCGTCCGCGCCTCATCCTCATCGCTGCTGCTACAACCGGAGACAAGACCCAGGGCGCCGATCAGCGCCACCAGGGAAGCAATCGCCCAGAGCCTGCGCACGATCAACACCCCCAACGATTTCGACAGAACGATTCGCTGGGCAGCATATGCGGCGGCAGGCGGATTGCAACCACCTGACAGGGCCCGGGGGTCATTCCGCCTCGGGTGCCGGGGCGCTACCCTCACCGAACGCGACCCAATCGCGCCACCGGGAGCCCATGACCCACGCCGCAGCCGCCGGAGAGCCGGCGGGAGCGCCCCGCGACCACCGCCTCGCGGGTGCTGCGCTGCGGTCCAGCCCGACAGGGATGATCGTTGCCGACCGCGACGACCGCGTGGTGCTCGCGAACCCCGCCGCGCACGAGCTGCTCGGGATCGACCCGGGCGACCTGGCCGGCAGGCGGATGGCGGTGGCGATCGAGGAACGCCTGAAGTGGCGGTTCACCAATCCCGACGACAGCCGCGACGCGCTGCTGGCGGCCAGGGATGCCGCCGACCCGGCCCGGGCGTGCGACCTGGAGACCGTCGAGGGGCGCGCGCTGCGGGTGCGCTGCGCGGTCATCACCGACGCGGACGGCCGGCCGCTGGGGCGCCTCGACACCCTCGTCGACGTCTCGGAGGCGCGCGGCGCGCTGGCACACGCCAACGCCCTCGCCGCCGAGCGCGCGCTGCTGCTCGAGCGCGAGGCACGACGGGCGCAGGAGGAGGCCGCGATCGGGCGGGCCGCCCACATGCTGGCCTCGGCGCTCACCCCCGCGGACGTCCACACGCACCTGATGGAGCAGGCCCGGGTGCTGCTGCCGGCCTGCGACAAGGTGGCTGTGCTCGTCGCCGACCGGCGCGGGGTCGTCACCGCCGCCGCCCAGGAGGGCTTCCGCCCCGAGACCGTCGCGCGGATGGTCTTCCGGCGCAACGAGGGCACCGTCGGCCGCGTGATGGCCGGCGGTCGCCCGTTCATCTGCAACGACACCGCCGCGGAGCCGCGGGGCACCAGCGTCATCACCGGGCCGGAGGGCATCCGGTCCTTCATGCACGTGCCGATCGTGCTGGGTGAGCGGGTCTACGGCCTGATCGCCGTCAACAGCTCCCAGCCGCGGGCCTTCGGCGAGCGCGAGCTGCGGATCGTCACCGAACTCACGCGCCACGCTGCGGGCGCGCTGCAGAACGCGCTGCAGTTCGCCCAGGAGCGACACATCGCCGAGACCCTGCAGCGGGCGCTCGCCGGCGGCGACCCTCCGCCGGTCGGCGGACTGCAGATCGCGGCGCTCTACCGCCCGGCGACCGGTGTGCAGGTGGGCGGGGACATCTGCGCGGTGTGGAGGCTGCCCGGCGGGTCGGCGGCGCTCCTGATCGGCGACGTGTCGGGGCGCGGCATCGAGGCCGCCGGTCTGGCGGTGATGGTCCGCCACATGGCGGAGGCGCTCAGCCGTCACCACCGCGCCCCGGGTGACCTGATCACCGAGCTCAACGAGATGCTGGACGCCCGCCTGCCCGA
>JBKHVQ010000351.1:0-3406 GCA_046569985.1 Thermoleophilia bacterium
GGCGCTCCCCAACGGAGGGGCCGATGAGACAAAACGCCCACCCACCGCGTCGCCTCACGCGACGCATGCTGGGGGCTCATCGGAGCAGCCCTCCTGGCGATGGGACTCGCCGGCGCCGGCACGGCGATGGCAACGCCGGTACCCACGACATTCGAGCCGAACGAAGTACGCGGCAACCCGTGGGTCTGCATCGACCGCGGCTACCTGTACGGGTTCACTGTGGCCCAGAACATCCCGAACAGCCAGGACAGCGACCAGGTGACGACGCCGATCGTCAGGAACGGCAAGAACATCCTGGGCAAGGACACCCCCGCGAACGAGAGCCACTTCGTCACTCTCACGAGCACCGATGGCGTGAACTTCCCGTGGGAGACCAACTTCGACGTCGGCGCGGTCATCGTGAAGGGCTCCGACGCCTTCAACCAGTACACCTACGCCCCGCCCGGCACGGGCGTGCAGGGCGACCCCGGCCCGCTGACGACGCCCTTGAAGAACGGGGACTTCCCGAAGATCAACCAGGTCACCCTCTGCTGGGGCACACCGGTCGAGCCGCCGCCGCTCGCGAGCCTGACGGTGACCAAGACGGTCGCAGGCGCGCCGGCGAACGACCCGGCCGTGTTCACGTTCAACCTCGCCGAGGACGACAACGTCGACCCGTCGCTGTGGACGAACTTCGACTTCACGCTGACCGACGGGCAGACCAGCGCGACCTACGCCATCGCGGCCCTCACGGACAACGTTCTCCAAGAGGTCCTCGCCGCGATGCCGCCGGGCTATGCCTTCCGGAGCCTGTCGTGCAACGTCTACCTGAGCTACGGGGACTTCATCGAGGGCGCGGACCCGGTCGGGAATCCCGGCAACAGCGCCGTGATCAACGGCAACCTCGCGACGATCAACGTGGACGAGGGCGACCACGTCCACTGCGTCTACACCAACGAGAAGCTGCCGACCATCCAGGTCGTCAAGCAGGTCGTGGGTGACGGCGCCCCTGCCCAGGCCTTCACCTTCTCGGTGAACGCCAACGGCTTCGACCTCGCGGCCGGCGGCACCTCGGCCACCTACCCCGTCCCGGTCGGCCCGAGCACGGTCTCCGAGACCGTCAACTCGCTGCCCGCGAACTTCGCCCTCACGGCCGCCTCCTGCACCGTGGGCCAGGGCAACGTGGACCTCGGCGCGGGCACCGTCAACGTCGACCTGAAGGCCGGCGAGAACACGGTCTGCACGTTCACCAACACCTACACGGCCCCGCAGACCGGGACCACCGGCACCCCGGAAACTCCCCCCGCGGTCGTGACCCAGGTGCGCAACCCGCGCCTGGCGATCGTCAAGACCGGCCCCGCCCGGGCCCGTCCGCTCGCCCGCATCACCTACACGATCCGGGTGCGCAACCCGGGCCGCGCGGTCGCGCGCAACGTGGTCATCACCGACCGGCTGCCGTCCGGCATGACCTTCGTGAAGGCCAGCCGCAAGGCCACGGTGAAGGGCCGCACCATCATCATCCCGATGGGCAACCTGCAGCCCGGCAGGTCGCGGGTCGTCAAGATCACCGTCCGCGCCTCCGCGAACGTGCGGGGACGCAAGATCAACCTCGCGGTCGCGCGCGCCAGCAACGTGCGCCCCGTGCGCGACACGGCCCCCACGGTGTTCCGCCCACTGGTGCGCCGCGTCATCCCGCAGGTCACCGGCTGACCCCGGCCACCTGACCCACCGGCAGCACCCGAAGGGGCCCCACACGGGGCCCCTTCTCACTCTCCTGATCGGCGCCGCGCACCGTGGGCCCCTCTGATCGAGCGCCCGGTCAGATCGCGGGGAGGTCGAGCGCAAGCGCCAGGCCCGCCTCGACCTGGCTCAGGCACCACGTTGGCAACGCCCCGATGCGCGCGTCGAGGTGAGATCGGTCGATCGTGCTGACCTGGGTTATGTTGACGACCGAGTCATCGGGGAGCCCGGCGACGTCGGCGGGCACCAAGACATTCCCGGGCATCGATGCCAGGCGACGATTGCGCGTAAGGACGATGACGGTGAACGTCCGGATCTGTGACCGGTTGTACCGATCGCTGCTGATGACCACGACGGGCCGGCGAAGGGCCGGAGCCGAGCCGCGCGGTACGCCGAGATCAGCCCACCACACGTCCCCCCGGTGGATCACCCGGACGCGGACCCGTCGGCGCGCGCCAACCTGTCGGCGGCCGCCTGAGCGAACTCAACACCATCATCCCCTCCGGCCTCCACCAGCGCGCGATCGATCGCCTCGGTGATCTCGGCGGCTTCGAGATCCCGCAGCCAGCGCTCGGCGGCCCTGGCGAGGAACTCGCTGCGCGAGACGCCCATCCGGCGGGCCGCGCGCTCGATCCGGTCGAAGGTGGCATCGGGAAGTGAGATCGCTGTCTTCATCGGTCCGTCATACCCGGTCATACCACCCGAGGCAATGTCCAGCGGCGGACGAAGCGTCCCGCGGTAGTGTCCGGATGCACGCGGCGACCGGAGGGGATCATGGGGGAGGAGGCCGAGGTGACGCGCGAGCCCACGCGGGTGGTGATCGTGGGCGGCGGCTTCGGGGGCTTCTACACGGCCCTCAACCTCGAGCGCTGCACCCGCAGGGGCGGCCCGCCGCTCGATGTCACCCTCATCCACGACGCCAACGCGCTCGTCTACACGCCCTTCCTGCCCCAGGCCGCCGGGGGGACCCTCGAACCCCGCCACGTGGTGGTGCCGCTGCGCGGCCCGCTGAAGCGCACCAACATCCTCGTGGGACGGGCGACCGCCCACGACGCGCAGGCCCGCACCGTCACCTTCACCTCCGAGGCCGGCGACCGGCGCGTCATCGGTTACGACCACCTGGTGGCCGCGCCGGGATCGGTGTCGCGCACCTTCCCCATCCCCGGGCTGCGCGAATCGGCGATCGGCTTCAAGACGGTCGCCGAGGCGATCCACCTGCGCAACCACGCCATCAAGCAGCTCGAGCTCGCCACCGCCGGCGACGACCCCGCCGAGCGCGCGGCGCGCCTCACCTTCGTGTTCGTCGGCGGCGGCTACGCCGGCGTCGAAGCCCTCGCCGAGGTCGAGGACATGATGCAGGAGGCCAAGCGCCTCTACCCCGGCCTCGCCGGCGACCGGCTCCGCTTCGCCCTGATCGAGGCCACCGAGTCGATCTTCCCCGAGGTGGGCGTGCGCCTGTCCTCGTACGCGATGCGCGAACTGGCGCGCCGCGGCGTGGAGATGCGCCTGGGCACCACCATCACCGACGCCACCGGCGGCGGGGTGACGCTGTCCAGCGGCGAGCGCATCGAGTGCCGCACCCTCGTGTGGACCGCCGGCGTGCGCAGCCACCCGACCATGGCGATGCTCGGGCTGCCCACCGACGCGCGCGGACGAGCGGTCGTCGACGCCACCCTCGCGGTCGACC
>JBKHVQ010000352.1:0-2170 GCA_046569985.1 Thermoleophilia bacterium
TCCCGGAACAGGCCCACCTTGTCCTCGAAGACATTCATGACGTTCATGCTGATCACGATGTCGAAGGAGGCGTCCGCGAACGGCATGTCCATCCCGTCCGCCTGCACGAAGCGCACCCTGTCGCCGAGCCCCGCGTCCGCGCTCAGGCGATGCGCGACCTCGACCCCGACCGCGTTGACCTCGAGCCCGGTCATCCGGCAGCCGGTGCGCTCGGCCATGTACAACGCGGGCCCGCCGGTACCCGATCCCACATCGAGGACCTCGCTGCCCGGGCCCATGCCGAGCATCGCCGCGAACCGGTCGAAGTAGGCGGGGGTCACAAACGAGTGCTGGCCGAGGTCGTCACCCGGCAGCCACAGGTCCTTCCTCAGGGCGCGGTTCGCGGGGCTGTCGATGCGGTGCAGCTCCGAATAGTCAACGCCGTGCGCCACCTGGTCCATCGGGTCTCCGATCCTCGTGCCGGGGCCAACTCGTGTGACACGACCGTAGACCGGGACCGGGGGGTGGTCCAATACGCGTCCGCCTTCCGACTGATCGTCGTGGACGATCAGTCGGGGGCAGCGCGGCCGTTCAGATCGCTCCCGCGTACTCCTCGATCGGCGGGCATGCGCACACCAGGTTGCGGTCGCCGTGGGCGTGGTCGATGCGCCCCACCGGCGGCCAGTACTTCGCGGCGGCCAGTTCGGCCACCGGGTAGGCCGCGGTCTCGCGCCGGTAGGGGTGGGTCCACTCGTCGGCCGCCACGTCCTCGGCGGTGTGGGGCGCGTTGCGCAGCGGGTTGTCGTCGGCCGGCCACTCCCCCGCCTCGACCCGCGCGATCTCTCCGCGGATGGCGATCATGGCGTCGCAGAACCGGTCGAGTTCGCGCAGAGACTCCGACTCGGTCGGCTCCACCATCAGCGTGCCCGCCACGGGGAACGACATCGTCGGAGCATGGAAGCCGTAGTCCATGAGCCGCTTGGCGACATCGTCCACGGTGATGCCCGAGCTCTCGCGGATGGGCCGCAGGTCGAGGATGCACTCGTGCGCCACCCGTCCGCGCGCACCCGTGTAGAGCACCGGGTAATGCGGCGCGAGCCGCGCGGCGATGTAGTTGGCGCCGAGGATGGCGGCCTCGGTTGCCTCACGCAGGCCCTCGGGGCCCATCATCGCGATGTACGCCCAGGGGATCGGCAGGATGCCCGCAGACCCCCACGGCGCGGCGGAGATCGGGCCCACGCCGGTGCCGGGCCCGGCCTCTGGCGCGAGGGGGTGGTTTGGCAGGTAGGGGGCCAGGTGGGAGCGCACCGCCACGGGTCCCACTCCGGGCCCGCCGCCACCGTGCGGGATGCAGAAGGTCTTGTGCAGGTTCAGGTGCGAGACGTCCGCCCCGAACTCGCCGGGCCTGGCGAGGCCGACCAGCGCGTTCAGGTTGGCGCCGTCCACGTACACCTGCCCTCCGTGCTCGTGCACCGCCGCGCAGATCTCGCGGATCTCCTCCTCGAACACGCCGTGGGTGGAGGGGTAGGTCACCATGATCGCCGCCAGCGCGTCACCGGCGGCGGCCGCCTTCGCCCGCAGGTCGGCCAGGTCGACGTTGCCGTCCTCGTCGCAGGCGACCACGGTCACGGACATCCCGGCCATCACCGCCGAGGCCGCGTTGGTGCCGTGCGCGGACGAGGGGATCAGGCAGACCGTGCGCCCGGCCTCACCATGCGCGCGATGGTAGGCGCGGATCGCCATGAGGCCCGCCAGTTCGCCCTGCGATCCGGCGTTCGGCTGCAACGAGACCGCGTCGTAGCCGGTGACCTCGCACAGGGCGCGCTCGAGCCCGGCGATCAGCTCGCGGTAGCCGGCGCTCTGGTCGGCGGGGGCGAACGGGTGCATGCGCGCGAACTCGGGCCAGGTGATCGGCAGCATCTCGGTGGTGGCGTTGAGCTTCATCGTGCAGGAGCCCAGCGGGATCATCGTGCGGTCGAGCGCCAGGTCGCGATCGGCGAGGCGGCGCAGGTAGCGGAGCATCTCGTGCTCGGTGCGGTACCGATGGAAGACCGGGTGGGTCAGGATCTCGTCGTCGCGGCGCAGGGCGGGCGGGAGGCCCTCGGGCGCGGCGGCATCGAGATCCGCGGGGTCGCCCTCCACGCCGAAGGCGGCCCACACGCGGCGAACGATGTCGGCCGTCGTGGCCTCA
>JBKHVQ010000353.1:0-1910 GCA_046569985.1 Thermoleophilia bacterium
GCGGCGTGGGCAGGCAGATGATGACGCTGTCGACCGCGCGCAACTCGTCCCAGGAGGTCGTGGCGCGGATCAGGCCGTCGGCGACCAGCGGGCCGAGGCGCTCCGAGGGCACGTCCTCGATGTAGGAGGTGCCCGAGTTGACCAGGTCGACCTTCGACTGGATGGCGTCGAGGCCCAGCACCGAGACGCCGCCCTCCGCGAATGTCGCGGCGAGCGGGAGCCCCACATACCCCAGGCCGACGATCCCCACTCGGGGCGCGGAGTTGGTCAGCGGGGCGTGATGTCGGAGACCGGGAAAGCCATCGGCGGGCTATCGTAGTGGTTGGCGCCGCCGATCGAAAGGACCATGCCCTCGAGTCCCGACACCGTGCTTGCCGGGCTGCCGCGGGTGGTGCGGGTCGCCGACGAGACCCGCTGGCGCGGGCAGAGCGCCGTGGCGACCGCGGTCGTCCTGGTGGCCTTCTGGTCGCTGACATGGCTGCTGGGCGAGCCGGTCGAACGCGCCCGCACGCCGCTCGGCTTCGCGGTGGTGTTCCTGCCCACGCTGCTCGTGTCGCTGCTCGCGTCGGGCCGTCGCGTGCGCGACAGCCTCGGGCGCGCACTGCCGACGCCGCGCTCGGCCGTCCACGAGACCGCCGCCGCATCGCGCGAGCGCCGCATGCGGCTGGCCACCGTGGTGCTGTTCGGCATCATCGCCCTGCTGCTGTTCGACCGGTTCACCGGCGGCGGCGGCATGATGGCCGGCCTGGTCGCGGGCCTGATGCTGGCGGTCGGCATCGCCGACTGGCGCGAGTCGGGGATGTGGCGCGATGCCGAGCGCTCCCGCGACGCACGCCTGTTCGCATTGGTTCGACCGCGCGCGCTGACGCCCGCGCTCGCCCCCGCGGACATCTTCCAGGCGCCGAACACCGGCATCGGCGGCCCGATGGAGATGCCCCTCGACCCCGCCGATCTGGTCTAGCGCGGCCGGCGCGGGGCGGGCCTCAGGCGGCGGACTCCACGACGGCCCGGGCGATGCGCTCGGCGGCGTCACCCTTGCCGTAGTACGGCGGGCGCTCCGCGGGCACCGACAGGTCGGCGAGCGCCGCGCGCGCCAGGTCGCGGTCCATGCCCACCAGGCGGTTGAAGCCGCCGGTCACGGTCTCGGTCCACTCGGTGGTGTCGCGGAGGGTCACGCACGGGACGCCGTGGAAGTAGGCCTCCTTCTGCACTCCGCCCGAGTCGGTGACGACGCCCCGCGCGGTCAGCAGCAGGGCGGTGAAGTCGAGGTAGCCGACCGGGGGGATCAGGCGCAGGGGCGGGTGGCCCGCGAGCTCATCCCACAGTCCGGCGCCCTCGAGCTTGTGGCGCGTGCGGGGATGCACCGGGAAGACCATCGGCTCGTCGACGGCCGTCAGCAGGTCCACCAGGGCCCGCAGGGCCTCCGCGGTGTCGGTGGCGGCCGCGCGGTGCACCGTCACCAGCAGGTAGCCGCCCGGCGCGAGGCCGAGGGCCGCGGCGCCCGGGCGCCCGGCGGCGGCGGGGGCGAACATCAGGCTGGCGTCGAGCATCACATCGCCGACCCGGTGCACGTTCTCGGTGATCCCCTCGCGGGCGAGGTTCGCGACGGCGGCGTCGGTGGGCACGAACAGCAGATCCGACAGGTGGTCGGTGGCGACCCGGTTCTGCTCCTCGGGCATCGCGCGGTCGAACGAGCGCAGGCCGGCCTCGACGTGCGCCAGGGGGATCCCCAGCTTGGCCGCGGCGAGCGCCCCGGCGAGCGTCGTGGTGGTGTCGCCGTAGACGAGCACCATGTCCGGGCGCTTGTCCTTCAGCAGCGGCTCCAGGCGGGTGAGCATCAGCGAGAGCTGCGTCAGCGGGCTGCCGGCCCCGACCTCCAGGGCGTGGTCGGGTTGCGGCACGCCGAGCTC
>JBKHVQ010000354.1:0-13179 GCA_046569985.1 Thermoleophilia bacterium
CGACCTCACGGCGGACGAGGTGGTGGAGCGCATCGCCTCACTGGTGGCGGAGGCGCTCGCCTGATGGGATTCGACCTCGACACAGCGCCCACCATCACCCGCCCGTGGTGGATCGCCGGCCGTCTGACGCTCTGGCCACTCGTCCGCATCCCGCTGCGCCTGCGTGTCTTCGGCAAGGAGAACCTTCCCGGGGACGGCCCGGTGCTGATCGTCTGCAACCACGTCTCCCAGGCCGACCCGCCGATCATGGGGGTGGCGGCGCTGCCGCGCAAGAGCTACTACATGGCCAAGATCGAGCTCTTCCGGATCCCCCTGATGGGGCGCATCATCCATGGGCTGGGAGCCTTCCCGGTGGACCGCGGGGCGTCCGACCGCCGCGCCCTGCGCCTGGCGCGGGAGATCCTGGCCAGAGGTGACCAGCTGCTGATGTTCCCCGAGGGCACCCGCCACAAGGACGGCCGACTTCGCCCGGGGCTCCCCGGCGCCGGCACCCTGGGCCTGCGCCCCGGGGTGACGGTGGTGCCCGCGGCGATCTGGGGCAGCCACCGCGTCCTGCGCCGCGTGCGCGTGGCCTTCGGACCGCCCATCGATCTCTCCGACCTCGACTCCGGACACAGGTCGGCGCGCTCGCAGGAGGCGGTCGATCGCATGATGGCCGCGATCGCCGAGCTGCTGCCGGCCGTCGGGGCACCCGCCCAGGAGGCGCCGCGCCATGAGCAGTGAGCCCGAGAACCCCAAGGGCCCGGGGCGCGGCCGCTCCGAGGCGCGCCGCGCCCGCGCCCGGGCGCATGCCGGACGTCGCACCCCGACCGGCAGCACCCTGGCCACCGATCAGCCCGTGGTCGCCATCGTCGGGTACCCGAACGTCGGCAAGTCGACCCTCTTCAACCGGCTCACCGGGCGCCGCGACGCGGTGGTCGAGTCGCAACCGGGTGTCACGCGCGACCGCCGCCAGGGCGGCTGCGAGTGGAACGGGCGCGCGTTCCAGCTCATCGACACCGGCGGCATCGACGCCGCCGACCCCAGCGAGATCGGGCGCCAGATCGCCCACCAGGCCGTGCGCGGCATCGAGGAGGCGGATCTCGTCGTGTTCGTGGTCGACGTGCGCACCGCCCCGACCGCGGGCGACATGGAGGTGGCCGACCGTCTGCGCCGGGCGGGCCGCCCGGTCATGGTCGCCGCCAACAAGTGCGACGGCCCCGCCGAGGATCTCGAGGCGCAGAACCTGCGCCGGCTGGGCATGGGGGAGGTGCACCCGGTCTCGGCCCAGCACGGGCGCGGAATCGGCGACCTGCTCGACGCGATCGTGGACGCGCTGCCCGATGCCCCCGCCGCGGGCGACCGCCCCGAGGAGCGCATGCCCGCGTTCTGCATCATCGGGCGCCCCAACGTCGGCAAGAGCTCCATCCTCAACGCGGTCCTCGGCGAGCAGCGCATGGTTGTGCACGACCGCCCCGGCACCACGCGCGACCCGGTCGACACCATCGTCGAGGTCGACGGCCGCCAGGTCGTCCTCATCGACACGGCGGGCCTGCGCAAGCGCGGGCGCATGCGGGAGGACGTCGAGCATTTCAGCCAGATCCGCGCGCTTCAGGCCGCCGAGCGCAGCGACGTCGCGATCGTCGTCGCCGACGCGACCGAGGGTCTCACCGACGCGGACCTCTCCGCCATCGACCGGGCGGCGCGCGCCCACTGCGCCACGCTGCTGGTGATGAACAAGTGGGACCTCGCCCAGCCCGACCTGGAGCACATCCGCGGCAAGCTGCGGGCGAAGTCACGCCAGCGCCCCGCCATGGAGATCTGCTCGGCGACGACCGGCGAGGGCCTGCACCGCATCCTGCCCGCGGCTCTCCGGCTCGAGCGGCGCTACCGCGCGCGCATCTCCACGCGGGAACTGAACGAATTGCTGCGGGCCCTCGCCGCCGAGCGGCCGGGCCCCCGGCGCGGCCCGCGGCGCCTCTCGCTGCGCTACCTGGTGCAGACCGGCGAGGCGCCCCCCACATTCCGCCTCGACGTCAACGACCGCTCGCTGATGACCCGCGACTACGGCTTCTGGATCGAGAACCGGCTGCGCCAGCAGTTCGACCTGGACGGCGTGCCGCTGGTGATCGAAGTGCGGACACGGCCATGAGGGTCGTCGTCGTCGGAGCGGGATCGTGGGGAACCGCGGTGGCGCGCCTCGCCGACCGCGCCGGGCTGCCGACGCGGCTGGTGTGCCGCAGCGCCGGGCAGGCCGAGCGCATCCGCGCGACGCGCCGCAACGCGCGCTACCTCGGCGACATCGAGGTGCCCGCCACCATCGAGACCGCGGCGCTCGGCGACGCGGGCTGCCTCGACGGCGCCGAGCTGGTGGCGCTGGCCATCCCGAGCCGCAGCGTGCGCGACGCCGGCCCGCTCGTCGCCGCCCGCCTGCCGGCGGGAGCCGGGGTGCTGTCTCTGACGAAGGGCCTCGACCCGGGCACCGGCGACCGCCTGTCCGAGAGCTGGCGCGCCCTCCTTCCCGCCGGCACGCCGCTGTGCGTGCTCTCGGGGCCGAACCACGCCGAGGAGATCGCCGCCGAACAGCCCGCCGCCGCGGTCGTCGCCGGCGACAGGGCCCTCGGGCAGCGCGTACAGGAACACCTGTCCGGCCCGCGTTTCCGCCTCTACCTCAACGACGACCTCATCGGGGTCGAGCTGTGCGGGGCGGCCAAGAACGTGATCGCCATCGCGGCGGGCATGTCCGACGGGGTCGGCTTCGGCGACAACTGCAAGGCGACGCTGATCACCCGCGGCCTGGCCGAGATGACGCGGCTCGGGGTGGCCTGCGGTGCCGCCGAGGCGACCTTCCGCGGGCTGGCGGGAATGGGGGACCTGGTCGCCACCTGCACCAGCCGCCACAGCCGCAACCGCATGGCCGGGGAGCTGATCGCGCGCGGCATGGCGGCGGACGCGGTCGAACGCGACCTCGGGCAGGTCGCCGAGGGGCTGTGGACGGTGCCGCGTCTGCTGGCCCTCGCCGAGCGCAACGGCGTCGAGTTGCCGATCAGCGCCGAGGTGGCCGCTGTCGCGTTCGGTGGCCGGCCCGTGCTGGCCAGCCTGGAGGCGCTCATGACCCGCGCTCCCGCCGCCGAGGAGTAGGGAACCGCACATCGGCACATTCCGGGTGCGGATGCGGCACGGAGTCTGAACCGTCCGTTTACCCCCGCGCCCGAAGGGGCGCCGCCCCGTTGCTACCGTGAGCACGTGCCCCGGATTCCATTCTCAGGGAGGCCTCCCCGGATGACCGCTCCGTCCACCGCGATCCGCCGCCGCGTGGCGCTGATCGCATCGGCCGCCGTCGTCGCCGCCGGCGCGCTCGTCGCCGCCGGCTGCGGCGGCGACGACGCATCATCGGCCACCCTCGACACCGCCGCCTCGTACGTGCCCGCCGGGACGCCGATGTACTTCGAGGTCACCACGGAGGCCGACGGGCCGCAGTGGAACCAGGTGCGCGAACTCGCCCGGCTCTTCCCGGCGTACCCGGACCTCCTGAGCGAGCTGCGTGAGTCCCTCGACGGGGAGGACGTCGACTTCGAGCGCGACGTGCTGCCGCTGCTCGGCGACCGCGCGGCCGTCGCGGTCACCTCCTTGGACGCGGTCGGCGAGGTCGCCGAGGTGGCGACCACGAGCACCCCCGACCCCGAGGCGGCCGGCGCGGCCGCGAGCGAGGCGGTCGGCGAGTCGGCCCTCGGCGTCGTGGATATCGCCGACGGGGCGCGCGCCGAGGTCGAGGCGCTGATCGCGCGCACCGGTGCCCGCCCCGACGGCGAGATCGAGGGCGCGTCCGTGTTCCTCGACCCCGATGGCGACGACGCCACGGTGGTCGGCGTCACCGACCAGGTGCTGCTGGTCGCCGACAGGCGCGAGGACCTGGCCGCGGCCCTCGAGGCGAACGCCGCGGGTGGAGAGGCCACCCTGGCCGGCACCGACGCCTTCACCGACACACTGGGCAAGCTGCCGGACGAGGTCTTCGGCCTCACGTACGTCGATGTCGGCGCCATCGTGCAGGCCGGTGGCGAGGCGGTCCCGCAGGAGCTGCAGTTCGGCAGTCTCGGGGACCTTCAGGAGGGCCACGTGGGCGCGGCGGTCATCGCCGAGCCGGAGGGGCTGCGCATCAAGGGCGTCGCGACCGGCGTCAGCGCCTACGAGAACATCACCACGTTCTCACCGTCGCTGATCGCCAACGCCCCCGCGGACTCCCTCGCCTACGCGGAGATCTCCGACATAAGCGGGCTGATCCGGGGTGAGCTCGACGCGTTCCGCGCCGCCGCCGACCCCGAGGCGATCGAGCAGATCGACGCGTTCGCCCAAGCGATTCCGGAGATCCTCGGCATCACCGTCGACCAGCTGGCCGCGCTCGGCGAGGGGCAGCAGGCGCTGATCGCCGTCCCCGGCGCGAGCCCCGCCCAGATGCCGGGCATCGCCGTGCTGAGCCGGGTGGAGGACGGCGCGCAGGCGACCGCCACGCTCGACGGCATCCGCGAGGCGACCCCGGCCCTGCTCGGCATCCTCGGCGGCTCGGAGCCCGGTGCGGCGCCGGGCCTGTGGACGCCGGTCCCGCTCGGAGATGGCCTGCGCGGCTGGCAGCTGCCGCTCGGCGAGGACGTCAGCATCATCTACGCGGTCCAGGGCGATCTGGTCGTGCTCGGCAGCAGCCGCCAGGCGGTGACCGCCGTGCTGGACCCGGCGACGAACCTCGGCGAGGCTCCGGCCTACGCCGCGGCGACCGCCGGCATGCCCGACGCGGTCACGAGCGTCGCGTGGCTGAACATCCGCGCCATCACCGGGGCGGCGGCGGCCCAGGGTGCCTTCGACGAGGCGCCGCCCGAGTCGCGCGCCAACCTGCGTCCGCTGCGCAATGTCGCGTACTGGGACGCCGGGGGCGACGAACCGGCCTTCGAGGCCTTCATCACCATCGGGGAATGACGCGCGAACCGGCCGGCGGGTGCCCCCGTGGGCGTCCGCCGGCCGGTTCACCCGCCCGCGCGCGGGGCGCGGGAGACGGCGGAGGTGGCTGCTAGGGTCCTGCCGCCCACCGAGCGCAGGAGACCGCACCCGCCCATGGCCAAGTACCTCTTCACGTCGGAGTCGGTGACCGAGGGTCACCCCGACAAGATCGCCGACCAGATCTCCGACGGTGTCCTGGATGCCGTGCTGAGCCAGGACCCCGCGGGACGGGTGGCGTGCGAGACGCTCATCACCACCGGCCAGGTGATGGTCGCGGGAGAGATCACCACCGAGGCGCATGTCGACATCCCCTCGGTCGTGCGCAACACCGTGCGCACCATCGGATACACGCGGGCGAAGTACGGCTTCGATGCCGACACGTGCGGAATCTCCGTCGCCCTCGACGAGCAGAGCGCCGACATCGCCCAGGGCGTCGACTCCGCCCTCGAGACCCGTGAGGGCGCCGACACCGACCCGTACAACCTGCTGGGCGCCGGCGACCAGGGCCTGATGTTCGGCTACGCGTCCGACGAGACGACCGAGCTGATGCCGCTGCCGATCACGCTCGCCCACCGCCTCGCCGAGCGCCTCGCCGAGCAGCGGCGCTCGCATCTGCCCTGGTTGCGCCCCGACGGCAAGGCCCAGGTGACCGTGCGCTACGAGGACGAGGTGCCCACCGAGGTCGTCGGGGTGGTGCTGTCGACCCAGCACGCCCCCGAGATCGGCGGCGACGAGCTGCGCCAGGCCGTGATCGAGCATGTGGCCCGGCCGGTGCTCGAGAACCTCCAGCTGTGGCACGACGACATCACCTTCTACATCAACCCGACGGGGATCTTCGTCGTCGGCGGCCCGCAGGGCGACTGCGGTCTCACCGGCCGCAAGATCATCGTCGACACCTACGGGGGCATGGCCCGTCACGGCGGCGGCGCCTTCAGCGGCAAGGACCCCTCGAAGGTCGACCGCTCCGCCGCTTACGCGGCCCGCTGGGTGGCCAAGAACGTCGTCGCCGCCGGTTTCGCCAAGCGCTGCGAGGTGCAGGTGGCCTACGCCATCGGCGTCGCCCACCCGGTGTCGGTCTCGGTGCAGACCTACGGCACCGAGACGCGCCCGCTCGAGTCGATCGAGGCGTGGATCGGCGAGAACTTCGACCTGCGGCCGGGCGCCATCGTCGAGCAGCTGAACCTGCGCCGGCCGATCTACCAGAAGACCGCCGCGTACGGCCACTTCGGCCGTCCCGACCCGGACTTCACCTGGGAGGACACCACCATCGGGCTCGGCGCCCGCTGATGGCATGCCGGCGCCGCCCGACGCCGGCGCCCTGAGGACGCGCGCCGGCGACCCCCTCGGGATGTCGCCGGCCGCTCAGGTCTACCCGGTGGTCGACGCCCCCGGGCTCGACCGGCCCTTCGATTACGCGGTGCCCGACGCCCTCGACGCGCTGATCGTCCCCGGTGCCCTCGTCGCCTGTCCCCTGGGCAGGAGACACGTCCTGGGCGTGGTCGCGGCACGTGGCACCCCTACCCATCACGGCGATCTCGTCCCCCTCGCGGGCATCGTCGACGCGCCCGCCATCCCGCCCGATCTCTGGGACCTGGTCACGTGGGTCTCGCGCTACTACATGGCCCCGATGGCCCCGTGCCTGCGGCTGGCGCTCGCCCCCGGCGCGGAAGGATCGATGCGCCGGGGCGCGGACGGCACCTGGCGCCTCGCCGCCGCCCCGCGGGGACGCGCTCCGCGCCGCGTCGCCGCGACCGTCCCGGACGCCCCGGCCCCCCTGTCGACGCGCCGCCGCGAGATCGTCGCCGCGCTGACGGCCCACGGTGGCCACATGACCGCGGCCGACCTGTGCCGTGAGGCCCGCACCACCCCCGACACCCTGCGGCGCATGGCGGCGGCCGGCGAGATCGAGCTGCGCGACGAGGTGCTCGGGCCCTCCGCCCTGGTCGCGGCGGGAGGCCCGGCGCCGCCCCCCGATACGCCCCCGGAGCCCACCGGCGACCAGGCCGAGGCGATCGCCGCGGTGGCCCGGGCGATGGATGAGGGCGCCGCCCTGCTGCTGCGCGGCGTCACGGGCTCGGGCAAGACCGAGGTGTACCTGCGCGCGATCGCGCGCGCCCTCGACGCCGGGCGCGGCGCGCTGGTCCTGGTGCCCGAGATCGCCCTCACGCCCCAGCTCCTGCGGCGCATCCGCGCCCGCCTCGGCGAGTCGGTCGCCATCTGGCATTCGGCGATGACCGCCGGCGAGCGGGCGGAGGAATACCGGCGGGTACGGGAGGGAGAGGCCCGCGTGGTGCTCGGGGCGCGCAGCGCCGTGTTCGCCCCGGTACGCGACCTCGGCCTGGTGATCATCGACGAGGAACACGACTCGTCGTACAAGCAGGATCAGACCCCCCGCTACGACGCGCGCCAGGTCGCCGCGCGCCGGGCGCGGGCGGCAGGCGCGGCGGCGGTCTTCGGCTCGGCCACCCCGCGCCCCGAGACCTGGCACGCGCTGCCGCGCCACACCCTCGCCACCCGGGCCGACGGATCGGAACTCCCGGCGGTCGAGGTGGTCGACATGCGCACCCAGGCGCCGGGGCCGGTCTCGCGCCCGCTGGCGCAGGCACTGCACGCCGCGATCGGGAGGGGGGAGAAGGCGATCGTCCTCGCGAGCCGGCGCGGCTTCTCGTTGATGGCGCTCTGCCGCTCGTGCGGGTGGATCGCGCGCTGTCCCTCGTGCGATGTGGCCGTGGTGCTGCACCGCGGCCCGACCCGGCTCGCGTGCCACCACTGCGGCTGGGAGACCCCGCCGCCGTCGGTGTGCCCGGCGTGCCGGTCGGTCGATGTCGCGCGGCAGGGGGTGGGGAGCCAGGGGCTGGAGGAGGCGCTGCGCACGGTGGTCCCCGCCGCCCGGCTCGTGCGCATGGACGGGTCGAGCGCCTCGGGCCGCGGGGCGGTCGCCCGCCTGCTCGACGAGTTCGCCCGGCCCGGTGGCGCGATCCTGCTCGGCACGCAGATGGTCGCCAAGGGCCACGACCTGCCCGCGGTCACCGTGGCGGCGGTCATCGACGCCGACGCCCCTCTGCAGCACGCCGACTTCCGGGCGGAGGAGCGGGCGTTCGGCCTGATCGTCCAGGCGGCCGGGCGGGCGGGGCGCCGCGGCGAGCGGGCGCGTGTGATCGTGCAGGCCTACGAGCCGGAGGCCCGCGCCGTCCGCCTCGGAGCGCGCCATGCCGTCGAGGAGTTCCTGACGGGTGAGGTCGCCCGGCGCGCCCAGCACGACCTCCCGCCGTTCTCGCATCTTGTGCGGCTGGTGCTCGACGGCGACCCGGCGGAGGCGGTGGCCGGCGCGGGACGGGCGCTGGCGGAGGCCGTGCGCGCGACCGGCGCGCCGATCGGGGTGCTGGGCCCCGCGCCGCTGCACCGCCTGCGCGGGCGCCATCGCCGCGCCCTGCTGCTGCGCGCGCCGCACACCTCGGCGATCACGGGCCCGCTCCGCGCAATCCTCGCCGCGCACGCCGCCGACCTGCGCCGCGCCGGGGTGCGCGTCGCGGTGGACGTCGATCCCCAGGACACCTGAGCGGGGCGCTCCCGCTCTCATGTGGTGAAACGCTTCGCGTCCCGCGCACGCCGGCGCGGAGTCCGGTGCGCCGTCCGCTACCCTTGCCGGTTAATTACGCCCGCGTCCCCGCGAAGGAGTGCACGTCAATGCCGGTTCCGCGCCTGTTCGAGGCTTCGCCCGACCCCCGCGAGCAGTGGGTGCACGTCATCGCGACCCTCCTCGCCCTCGGTGGCCCCGAGACGCGGACGGCCCTGGTCGAGGAGATCTCCGGCGAGGCCCTGCCGGGTGCCGACGCCCTGCTGGTCCGCGAGCAGCGCGTCCTGGCCGACGGCACCATCGTCGATGTGGTGGTGCGCGGAGCCGGCTGGACCCTCGCCCTCCACAGCACCCTCGCGTTCGAGGTCGACCAGTCGGCGCAGCTCGCCACCGCGTACGACGCCCTCGTGGAGACCGCCAAGGACCAGGTGATCCTGGTGGCGATCACCCCCGACCGGCGTCCGCCCGCCTCGGTGCTCGAGGCCACGGCCTCCGGGATGCGCAACATCCGCCACCGCAGCTGGCTGCGGGTGCGCGACTGGATCCAGGAGCGGCCCGAGCGCGGCGCCGCCGAGGGCACCGACCTGATGCTGCTGCGCGAGGCCGACTACTTCTACACGCCGCGCGTCGCCGAACTGTACCGGCTCGAGGGCCTCATGCCGCTCGTCGGTCCCGATCTGCGCCCCAGCTTCGCCCGCATGTTCTTCGACCTCAACGACCTCGCGCCGGCGCCGCGCATCCAGACCGAGAACAACGCCGCCCGGGTCGCCTTCCCCCGCACCGGCGACGCACGGGTCGAGATCGCCCTCGGTGGCGACGGCCTGAGCATCGGCGTCCACATGGAGACCGGCGGCCCCGGGTACTCCGCGGCCGACGCCGGCTGGCAGCGGCTCCAGGTGGCCGGCGCCGACGACTATGTCGCGGCCCGCGCATGGACGCAGTCGGCCGCCAAGAGCGTCCTCCCGGCCCGCCGGTGAGCACGGCCGCGGCGGGGCTGCTGGTCGGCCCCTGGGAACTGCGCGAAGAGATCGGGCACGGTGGCCAGGCCACCGTGCACCGGGCTCGCCACGCGACCCTGCGCCGCTCCGCGGCGGTGAAGCTGATCCACCGGGCCGTCTGGTCCGACCCGGCCTTCCGGGTGCGGTTCCAGCGCGAGTGCGATGCCCTCGCCGCACTGGACCACCCGCATGTCATCCCCGTCCACGACGCCGGTGAGTGCGAGGGGCGCGGCTACCTGGTGATGCGCTTGGCGCGCGGTGGCAGCCTCGCCGAGCGCATGCGCGAGGGCGCGATGCGTCCCGCGGAGGCCCTCCCGCTGCTCGCCGCCGTCGCCGACGCACTCGACGCCGTCCATGCCGCCGGGCGGGTGCACCGCGACGTGACACCGGCGAACATCCTGCTCGACCCCGACGGCGGCCCCTGGCTGGGGGACTTCGGGCTCGCCCGCCGGATCGACGCCACCATCGCGACCGGCGAGGGGGTGCTCGTCGGCACCGCCGCCTATCTCGCCCCGGAGGTCATCGCGGGCGGCAGGGCCGGGCCCGAGGCCGACCGCTACGCGCTCGCCGCCGTCGCCTTCCACATGCTCACCGGCCGCGCGCCCTTCGTGGCACCCGACCTGGCCGGGGTGCTCTACGGCCACATGCATCACGACCCCCCGTCGGTCCGCGAACTGCAGCCGCACCTGCCTGCCGCGCTCGACACGGCGCTGCGGGCGGGACTCGCCCGCCGCCCCGCCCAGCGTCCGCCCACGGCGCGGGCCCTCGTGGCCTGCATCGCCGGCGCGCTGCGCGACGCCCGCCGGGGACCGGTGGCGACGGTCACCGCCATCGCTCCGGGGCCGACGCGGATGCTCCCGGCCCCGGACCGCGACCGCACGGTCGCCGTGCCCCGCCGCCGGCGCGGCCGGCGCGCGCTCACGGCGGTCGCCGCCGCCGCGCTCGCCCTGCTCGTGGGCGTCGCCGGCGGGCTCGCGTACACCCAGCGCGACAGCCTGCCGTTCATGACCGAGGCGGTGGCCGAGGCCCCGCGCGTGACCACGGTGCCCGGAGCCGACGGCATCGACATCCCCGCCGGGGTGCCGGCTGGCGACGACCTGCCCGCGGGGGTGCCCGCGCTCGACGCGGTCGCCGCGACCACGGGTGACGTGCGCGTGGTGTCGCTGCCCGGCGGGGCGGCGGCCCTCGCGGCGGTGCGCGACGCGCTCGACCGGGACGGCTACGGTGCCTCCACGGCCGAGTTCGAGGGTCGCCCGATCGGGCTTGAGGCCGCACGGCCGTGGGACTTCTTCGTCGACACCGACCGCTACGGGCTGATGGTGCTGCGCGAACCCGCGGGTGAGCGCGCGCTGATCGTCAGCGGCGACACGGACGACGTGCGCGCCTACATGGCTGGACTCGCCGTCTCGATCGGCGCGCGGATCCTCCCCGCGGCATAATCGACGAGATGGCCGATCACACGCACGACCATGAGCACGACGAGAACTGCGCGCACGATCACGATCACGATCCGCAGACCCGTCCCGACGTCTTCGACCGGATCCGCCAGTACGGCGACCCGGTCCTGCGCACGCCCACCCTGGAGATCACGCGCTTCGACCGCGACCTGCGCGACGAGGCCGAGCGGATGGCCGCGATCATGGACGCCGCCCACGGCATCGGCCTCGCGGCGCCGCAGATCGGCATGCTCAGCCGGATGGCGGTGATGCGCATCGACGGCGACGACAGCGACCGCCTCACCGTGCTCTGCAATCCGCGCATCGTCTGGCGCTCCGAGGAGGAAGAGGACGGGGTCGAGGGCTGCCTGTCGATCGGGGAGGCCTCGATCGCGGTCAACGTGGTGCGGGCCCTCGCGGTGCGCGTGGAGGCCCAGGACCTGGCGGGCAATGCGCTCGATCTGGAACGTGAGGGCTACGCCGCGCGCGTGGTGCAGCACGAGGTCGACCACCTCGACGGCGTCCTGATGCTCGACCGCACGACGCCGGAGGACCGGCGTGACGCGCTCCGCGCGCTCCGCCGCCGCTAACCCATGCGCATCGCCTACGCGGGCAGCCCCGCAGCCGCCGTCGCGCCACTGCGCGCCCTGAACGCCTCGGACCACGAGGTCGCGCTCGTGATCACGCAGCCCGACCGGCCGCGCGGGCGGCGCGGGTCGCCGGTGCCCACCCCGGTGGCGGAGGCCGCGCGCGAACTCGGGCTGCCCGTGCTGCGGCCGGCGACGATCAACGCCCCCGAGGTCGTCGCCGCCCTCGAGGAGGCCCGCGTCGACGCCCTGGTCGTCGTCGCGTTCGGGCAGATCCTGCGCGAGGGCATCCTCTCGCGCTGGCCGTGCGTCAACGTCCACTTCTCGCTGCTGCCCGCCTACCGCGGCGCGGCCCCGGTGGAGCGGGCGCTCATGGACGGCGTCGACGCGACCGGGGTCACGATCATGCTGATGGACGCGGGGCTCGACACCGGCCCGATGCTCACCACCGCCCGCATCCGGGTCACCGACGACGACACCGGGGGCGAGGTGACAGAGCGCCTGTCCGACCTCGGGGCGCGGCTCCTCGTCGACGCGCTTGCCGGCCTGGAGACGGGCGCGTTGACCGCCGAGAGCCAGCCCGAGGAGGGCGTGTCACTGGCGCCGAAGATCGGCCCGGACGACCGCGTGGTTCGCCGCGACCGGCCCGCGCGCGCCGTGGTGCGCCACATCCAGGCCCTCGCGCCTCACATCGGCGCCACCGCGGTGATCGACGGCCAGCCCTTCAAGCTCTGGGCCGCGCGGGCCGGCGGGCAGGAGGGGCGAGAGACCCTCTCGGCCGTCGACGGGCGCCTGCTGCTGCGATGCGCGGACGGCGCCGTGGAGATCCTCGAGCTGCAGCCGCCCGGCAAGGGCCGCATGCGGGCGCCCGACTTCCTGCGCGGCTGGCGCGGCGGCCTGGACTGGGAGGAACCCGGTGCCTGACCAGAGGGTGGCCCCAGAGCGCGCGCTCGCGCTGCGCGTGCTGCGCCGCGTCGACAGCGGGGCGTACGCGGACCGCGCGTTCGCGAGCGAGGCGCGCAAGGCCGACGCCGACCCGCGCACGCGCGCGCAGGCGATGCGGCTGGCCTACGGGGCCGTGCAGCGGCGGCGCACACTCGACTGGCTCATCGACGCAGCGCTCGACCGCCCGGCGGCGCTCGAGCCCGCGGTGCGCGACATCCTGCGCATCGGGGCATTCGAGATCGCGTTCTCCGACGGGGTCCCGGACCGCGCGGCCGTCGACCAGGCCGTGCGCCAGGCGCGCGCGCTGCGTGGGTCGAGTGCCCGCACCTCGGCGCGCGCGGGGCTGGTCAACGCCGTGCTGCGGCGGGTCGCCGGGGAGGCCCCCGGGCGCCTGGCCGAACTCGAGCGGCAGGGTGCCGCGGCGGCGGCCCTGCGCCACTCGATGCCCGACTGGATCGCGGCGCGGCTGATCGCGTCGCTCGGCGAGGCGGACGCGATCGGGGTGATGGAGGCCGCCAGCCTGCCGGCGGAGTCGGCGCTGCGCTGGAACCCCCTGCGCGGTCCGCGCGCGACCCTCGAGGCGTCGCTGCCGGCCGGCTGGCGGCGCGACGAGGCGCTCGCCCCCGAGGCGTACGTGCTGACCGGGGCCTTCGCTCTCGAGGACTCGG
>JBKHVQ010000355.1:0-2269 GCA_046569985.1 Thermoleophilia bacterium
GCGGCCATCAGGCGCTTGTCGCTGCGGTCGGGGATGGGAGCGACGATGGCCCCGGAGGCATCCAGGATCGCCTGGCCCGACCGGTGGTTCAACTCGAGGCGCAGCTCAGCGCAGCGCGGGAAGCGACCGCGGAAGTCGGCGATGTTCTTGGTGGATGCGCCGCGGAAGCGGTAGATGCCCTGGTCGTCGTCACCCACCACCATCAGGCTGTCGGCGGTGCCGGCGACCAGGTGCAGGAGTTCCGACTGGGCGTGGTTGGTGTCCTGGAACTCGTCGACCAGCACATGACGCGCTCCGGAACGCACCGCCTCCAGACGGTCAGGGTGGGCATTCAGCAGGTCGATGGCCCGCATGATCGACAGGCCGAAATCCTCCAGGCCGGCCTCTGTGAGCCAGCGGTCGTGCGCCTCGTAGATGCGGGCGAACTCGAGCTCGAGTCGCGCGCGGTGCTCTGCGGGCCGCGAACCGGCGCCCGCGACGGCCGCCTCGGCCCACGCGCGGTAGCTGTCCGCCGGCACCAGTTGATCGCGGCAGGCGTCGATCCTCGCGATCAGGTCCGCCACGACGCCCGGCAGGTCGCCGCGCAGGTCGTGCAGGCGCAGATCGAGCTCGCCGAGACGGTCGAGCAGCAGCAGCGAGCGGTCCTCCTGCGAGGCGATGTCGCAGGCGGGGAGCAGCCCGCGCTCGGCACCGTGCACCCGGACGATGCCCTGCGCGTAGGCGTGGAACGTGCTCACGCGCAGCGACTCGTGGGAGCGCCCGATCTGCTCGTCGGCGCGCTGGCGCAGCTCGACCGCCGCCTCGCGGGTGAAGGTGAGCGCCAGCACCTCGCCGGGCGCCGCCCCGTTGTCGATCAGCCACGCCACGCGCCGGCTGAGCACGCGGGTCTTGCCCGCGCCGGCTCCGGCGAGCACGAGCGCGGGCCCGCCCGGGTGGGTGACCGCGGCGACCTGCTGGGGCGTCAGCTGCATGTGACAAAGGTAGTGCCGCAGACGGACGGGAGCCCCGCCCACGCGGTGCCGGGCCGCTGGTAGAGTCGGCCGCCGTGGCTGATGTCCGACCCTTCCGCGCCCTTCAGTACGCCCCGCCCGCGGGGCCGCTGGGCAGCCTCCTCGCCCCGCCCTACGACGTCATCTCCCCCGAGGAGCGGCGCGGGCTGCTGGCGCGCAGCCCGTACAACGCGGTGCGGCTCATCCTGCCCGAGGTGGGCTACGAGGAGGTCGCGACACTCATCGCCGCCTGGGAGGGCGACGGGGTGCTGGAGCGGGCGGAGCGCCCGGTCCTGGTCGCGTGGACGCAGACGTTCACGCTCGGCGACGGGGTGGAGCGCGAGCGCCGCACGCTGCTCGGCGCGGTCACCATCGAGCCCTATGAGGCGCGCGTCGTGCGGCCGCACGAGCGCACCCACGCCGGCCCCAAGGAGGATCGCCTCCGCCTGACGCGGGCGGTTCGCACCAACCTCTCGCCGGTCTTCGGCCTCTATCCCGACGCCGAGGGCGCAGCCTGGGCCGCCGCCGGGGTGACCGGTGCGCCCCACGCCGAGATGACCGACGACGACGGGGTCGTGCACCGCTTCTGGCGCATCGACGATCCCGCCTCCCATGAGGCCGTGGGAGCCGCGCTGGCCGACCGCTGGATACTGATCGCCGACGGCCACCACCGGTACGAGACCGCCCTGGCCTACCGCGACGAGCGTCGCGCCGCGGGCGACACCGACCCGGACGCCCCGCACAACCACGTGCTCATGGGCCTGACGGCTCTGGACGACCCGGGTCTCGTTGTTCTGCCAACCCACCGGGTGCTGAAGCGCTGGGTCGAGGGCGCCGAGGCGGCCTTCGAGGCCCGCCCCGTCGCGGACCTGGACGACCTGGTCGCCGCGCTCGAGGCCGCCCCGGCGGGGGTCCCGGTGCTGGGCCTGGTGCGCCCCGAGGGTATGCAGGTGCTGTCGGGCGGCGCCGCTCCCGACGCGACGCCCGGACAGCGACTCGACGTCGCCACCCTCGAGCGCGAGGTGCTCATCCCGCACTTGGGCGCCGACCAGGCCAAGCTGGCCCACGACGGCGAGCTGACCTACGTGAAGGACGCGGCCGAGGCCGCGGGCCTGGTGGCATCCGGCGAGGCGGCCGCCGTGTTCATCATGCGCGGCATCCCCAAGACCGAGATCGCCGCCGTGTCGGACGCCGCCGAGACCATGCCTCAGAAGTCGACCTACTTCTATCCCAAGCTCCTGACCGGCGTGGCTTTCCACTCGCTGGTCGATGCCTGACCG
>JBKHVQ010000356.1:0-2790 GCA_046569985.1 Thermoleophilia bacterium
CCGGGTGTCGCTGATCGTCCCCGACGATGCGCGCATCGGCGTGGTCGGGCCCAACGGCATCGGCAAGTCGCCGCTGCTGCGCGTGATGGCGGGACGGGAGGCGCCCGACGAGGGCAGGGTGATCCGCGCCCCGGCGACCCTGCTGGACGACATGTCGCTGAGCGTGTCCGGATTCATCATCGCCGTGGTCATCTTCACGGTCGCGGTGGCGGTGATGCAGCCGTTCCTCGCCAACATGCTCCGGAAGGGCGGCTCCGCGGCGCTGGGCGGGGTGGCCCTCATCGCCACCCTCGCGGGGCTGATCATCACCGACCTCGTCTCCGACGGCCTGGACATCGAGGGGCTGTGGACCTGGGTCGGTGCCACCGTGATCGTCTGGGTCGTCGCCCTGCTGGCCGCGTTCATCCTCCCGTTCCTCGGCTTGAAGAAGTACATGGAGGAGCGCCGCTCCTGACCGGCGGTGTGGGTGGCGGGCCCCGGGCGGATCACCTGCCGCCCCGGTCTGCCACCCTTGCGCGATGCTGAGCCTTCAGGAGGTCTCCAAGGCATACGGCCCCCGCACCGTGCTGCACCGGGTGTCGCTGATCGTCCCCGACGATGCGCGCATCGGCGTGGTCGGGCCCAACGGCATCGGCAAGTCGACGCTGCTGCGCGTGATGGCGGGACGGGAGGCGCCCGACGAGGGCAGGGTGATCCGCGCCCCGGCGACCCTGCGCGTTGGGCTGCTCGACCAGCGCGGGCGCCCGCCGCGCGACGAGAGCGTGCGCGAGCACATCGCCCGGCGCACCGGGGTATCCGCGGCCGAGGAGCGCCTGAACACGCTCACCGCCGAGTTGGAGCACGACCCCGGCCGGGTCGAGGAGTACAGCGCCGCGCTGGAGGAGTTCCTCGCCCTCGGCGGCGCCGATCTTGAGTCCCGCGCCCGGGAGGCGCTGGCCGAGGTCGGCCTGCCCGGCGACCGCCTCGACGCGCCGATGTCGGCACTCTCGGGCGGCCAGGCGGCCCGCGTGGGCCTCGCGGTGCTCGTGCTCGCCCGCCTCGACCTGCTGCTGCTCGACGAGCCCACCAACGACCTCGACTTCGCGGGCCTCGACATCCTGGAGCGGGTGGTCGGCGCGCACCGCGGGGCGGTGGTCACCGTGTCGCACGACCGCGCGTTCCTCGATCGCAGCGTCACGCGCATCGTCGAGATCGTCGAGCCCTCGCACGAGGTGCGCGAGTGGGCGGGCGGCTGGAGCGATTACGTCGCCCAGCGCGACATCGCGCGCGGGCGCCAGTACGAGGCGCACGGGCGCTACGCGGCCGAGCGGGGGCGCTTGGAGAGCCGCATGCGCCGCCAGCGCGCGTGGTCGGAGGAGGGCGTGCGCCGCGAGAAGCGGCGCGCCGGCGACCCCGACAAGATCGGCCGGGCCGCCCGCACCGAGCGCTCGGAGCAGCAGGCGTCGAAGGTGCGCGCGACCGAGCGGGCGATGGACCGCCTCGAGGCGGTCGACAAGCCGTGGGAGGGCTGGCGCCTTCAGCTGCGGCTCGCCGCCGCCACCGGCGGCGACATGGTCATGTCGCTCGAGGGCGCCGTCGTGCGGCGCGGCAGCTTCACGCTCGGCCCGGTGGACCTGGACATCCGGCGCGGCGACCGCGTGGTGGTGACCGGGCCCAACGGGGGCGGCAAGAGCACCCTGATCGGCGCGCTGCTCGGCCGGGTGGCGCTGGACGAGGGCACCGCGCGCCAGGGCCCGTCGGTGGTGGTGGGGGAGGTCGAGCAGGAGCGCACCAGCCTGATGGCGGCACCCACCCTGCTCGATGCCGTCACCGCGGCGTCCGGGCTCCAAGGGCAGGACGCGCGGACCCTGCTCGCGAAGTTCGGCCTGGACGCCGACCGCGTCGGCCGCCCGGCCGCGGACCTCTCGCCGGGCGAGCGCACCCGCGCCCTCCTGGCCCTGCTGGCCTCCCGCGAGGTGAGCTGCCTGGTGTTGGACGAGCCCACCAACCATCTCGACCTCGAGGCCATCGAGCAGTTGGAGGCGGCCCTTGACGACTACGGCGGCACCCTGCTGCTGGTGACCCACGACCGGCGAATGCTCGAGCGCGTGAAGGTCACCCGGCGCATCGTGGTGGACGACGGGCGCTGTACGGAGACCCCCGTTCCCGGGGTCGACGGCGTAGCGTTGCCCCGATGAGCGCCCTCCGCCTGGTCGCCTGTGCCGCCGTTGTTCTCGTCGCGATCGGCGTCGCCGGGTGCGGCGACTCGGAGGAGTCGGCCGACAGCCCTCCAGCCGCATCCACGGCAGCGGCGCCCTCGGTGACGGGCCCCCCGGGCACGGCCCCGCCGTCGCCCGTCACGGGCGAGTCGGTGGCCGGCACCCCGGCCGTGGCCACCGTCACCCTCAACCCGCTGCGCACGGCGCCCGATTCGCTCACGGTTGCGGTCGGGCAGCAGTTCGCGGTGCTCGCCGAGGAGAACCCC
The DNA here is from genome assembly GCA_046569985.1 of Thermoleophilia bacterium. GTDB lineage: Bacteria > Actinomycetota > Thermoleophilia > Miltoncostaeales > Miltoncostaeaceae > JAVJSF01. The sequence goes on from JBKHVQ010000356.1 coordinate 2,465, forward strand.
TCCGCGGGCTTCGCGTGGACCTATCTCGGGTCCGGCATCGCGGCGACGGTCGTGGAGGACTCCTCCGCCTACACCCCATTCGATGACACGCCCGAGGGCCGGCCCGGTGGCGGCGTGCGCGAGTGGCGCATGACGCCGACCCGCGCCGGAGAGGGCTGGTTCGACTTCTCCCTCGCCCGGGTCGCGGACGGGGCGGTGGGCGAGAGCATGCGGCTCGACATCACCGTCACCCCGTGACCGTCGACGCGGGTCACGCCGCGGTGCCGCCGGGCGGTATCTCGGCGACAGTGAGTTCCACGTATCCGCGGTTGTTCCAGCGCATCCAC
>JBKHVQ010000357.1:0-2135 GCA_046569985.1 Thermoleophilia bacterium
GCTCGCGGCTGAAGCCGAGCGCGTCCGGGTTGGCGGGCGGGCCGCCGGTGTTGCACACCAGGATCTCGATCGGTGTACCGAAATGCTCCTCGACATGCGCGACCACTGCGGGGATGGCGTCGAGGTCGGCGGTGTCGTGAACGAGGGGCAGCGCCCCGATCGGCGCGGCAGCCGCCTCGATCCGCGCCTTGGTGCGCGATGTCATCGCCACCCGTGCGCCCTCGCCCGCGAGCGCGGTCGCGATGGCCCGGCCGATGCCCGCGGAGGCCCCGCAGACCAGGGCGACGCGTCCTGACAGTCCCGTTCCCATGAGGCGGGAGGATACCCGGCACCCGCGCTCAGCGCCGACGGCTGCACGGATGGCGCGCCCGATCCCCGCGTTTCGTCGACGGGGCCCGCCGGTCGCCTCTACGCGCTCGGGTTCGACGGCGCCGCCGCGCGGATCTTCATCATCGACACCACGACCGCTCCCGGCGCCCTCGTCAACGCGGGGGCACGGTGGTGACGGGCGTGCAGACGCCGCGAGGAATCGCGGCGTCGACGGACGGCCTGCTGTGCATCGCTCCCCGCCGGGCGCTGCGGCGCGCGGAGGTCTGCGTGCTCTAGTCGCGTGTGGCGGCGACCGGCCTCCGCCGGCCGGCGGGCACCGTGCGCCTGGCCCTGGGGCCGCGCGTCGGTAAGGTCCGCCTCACAGCGGGCCACCACCGCGTCGGCGTGAGCGTCAGGAACGCGGCGGGCCGGACATCGGCCTGGCGTAACGTCGTGATACGGGTGATCCGGTGAGGGTGGACGCGTCGATGCTGAGGAAGCTGGGGCTGGGTGTGTCGGCCTGCGTCCTCGCCGTGCTTCCGGCCGTGGCGGCCGGGGTGCCCGCGGTGAGCGGTGAGTTCGACGTGGCCGAGGCGCCAGGGGAACTCGCACCGGGTCCCGACGGGAACATGTGGGTCGTCCTGACAGGTGGGGCCGATGATGTCGCGCGAATCGCGCCCGACGGGACGGTGACCCCCTTCGCGGCCGCGAACATCACCGGCGCGGTGAGTATCACGGCCGGACCCGACGGCCGCATGTGGGTGACGCAGGCCGCGGGAGTGGCGCATTTCGCGCCCGCCGACCCCACCAACGCAACCGTCATCCCGGTCCAGGCCATCGCCGACAACGGCGCCCGGGGGATAACGAGCGGACCCGACGGGAACCTGTGGGCCGCCACGGGCGGGGACAAGGTCGTGCGGATCACACCCGGGGGAACCCCGACTCCCTTCACGGTTCCCGGGATGGGCGGGCGCGGTATCACGTCGGGTTCGGACGGCAACCTCTATATCGCCGACTTCGGCAGCGCGCGTATCGTCGGGCTCACCCCGGTGGGCGTGCCGACCTTCTATCCGACTGGCGGTGGTCCCCAGGAGGTGGAGGCGGGCCCCGGCGGTCAGATCGCATTCACGAACCAGGGTGCCAGCCCACACCAACTCGGGCGGTTCTCAGCGGGCGGTGCCGTCGCCGGCACCGATGTGCCGAACACCGATCCGTTCGGGATCGCGCTCGGTGCCGATGGCGCCTACTGGGTCGCCAACTTCCTCTCCGGCGACCTGACCCGGTTCACCACCGAGGGGGCGGTGACCTCGCTCGGCGGGCTGAGCGCCGATTCCGGCCCGAGGCATGTCGCCTCCGGCCCGGGAAACACGCTCTGGGTCTCACTGGAGACGGCGAAGAGGGTCGCGCGGATCACCGGGGTCGAGCCCGGTCCGGCTCCGCCGACCGATGGGGGCGGTACGGCACCCGTCACGCCGCCGCCGACGGGCGACCCCGCTCCCCTGATCCCGCCACCCGGGATGACGCGGCCCAACGCGCCGCGCTCGGTGCGCGTGGGCCGCGCGATCCCCGTTACGACCACCTTCACGCAGAAAGCGACGCTGCTTGTGCGCGTCCATCGCATCCTCCCCGGCAAGCGGGCGGCCCGTCGTTGCGTGGCACCCAGGCCGGCCCTGCGCAAGGCGCGGGGATGCGTGCGCTACGCGCTCCTGGGTTCATTCGCGCGCTCGCGCTCCGCGGGAGCCGTGAGGGTGGCGGTCGGGCCACGCATCGGGAGGAAGCGGCTGAACGTCGGCCGCTACCGGATCGGCCTTCGGGCCCGCAGCGCG
>JBKHVQ010000358.1:0-3034 GCA_046569985.1 Thermoleophilia bacterium
GAACGACTACGTGGTGGGGCAGGAGGAGGCCAAGCGCACGCTGGCCGTCGCCGTCTACAACCACTACAAGCGCGTGCACATGATGTCGGACGGCGACGCCGACATCGAACTGCAGAAGAGCAACATCCTCCTGCTCGGCCCCACCGGCTGCGGCAAGACCCTCCTCGCGCAGACGCTCGCGTGCATCCTGAACGTCCCCTTCGCCATCGCCGACGCGACCGCCCTCACCGAGGCCGGGTATGTGGGGGAGGACGTCGAGAACATCCTCCTCAAGCTGATCCAGGCCGCCGACTTCGACGTCAAGAAGGCCGAGACCGGGATCATCTACATCGACGAGGTCGACAAGATCGCCCGCAAGGCCGACAACCCGTCGATCACGCGCGATGTGTCGGGCGAGGGCGTGCAGCAGGCGCTGCTCAAGATCCTCGAGGGCACGGTGGCCTCGGTGCCGCCGCAGGGGGGGCGCAAGCACCCCCACCAGGAGTTCCTCACCATCGACACCACCAACGTGCTGTTCATCTGCGGGGGGGCGTTCGCCAACCTCGAGAAGATCATCGAGCGGCGCGTGGGACACAAGGGCGTGGGCTTCGCGGCCGACGTGAAGAGCCGCCACGACCACGACCCGCACACCAGCTTCAGCCAGGTCCTGCCGGAGGACCTCATGAACTACGGGCTCATCCCGGAGTTCATCGGGCGCCTGCCGGTCATCTCCGCGGTGCATCAGCTCTCGCGGGACGACCTGGTCACCATCCTCACCGAGCCCAGGAACGCACTGGTGCGCCAATACAAGCGATTCTTCACGTTCGACGATGTCGACCTCGTCTTCTCCGACGACTCGCTCACAGCCATCGCCGACAAGGCCCTCGAGCGCGAGACCGGAGCCCGGGGCCTGCGCTCCATCATGGAGGCGGCGCTCATGGACGTCATGTTCGAGCTGCCCTCGCGAGATGATGTGCGCCGCTGCGTCGTGACCCGGGAGACCATCGAGAAGGGCCTGCCGCCGACGCTCGTGACCGAGGCGCGCGACCGTCTGGATGCCGCGGGCGGCGAATCGGCGTGAGCGAGGCCGCGGGGGAGAGGGCCTCCGAGCGCCTCGTGGCCTCGGAGATCGAGGAGCGCTGGTCGGCCGCCTGGCAGGACGCGGGCGTCGGCCACGCCGACCCGTCGCGCGAGGCCCCCGCCTACAGCATCGCGATCCCGCCGCCCAACGTGACGGGCGTGCTCCATATGGGCCACGCCCTGAACAACACCATCCAGGACCTGCTCATCCGCACGCGGCGCATGGCCGGCGACGAGACGCTCTGGATTTGCGGCACCGACCACGCCGGCATCGCCACCCAGGCGGTCGTCGAGAAGTCCCTCGCTGCCCAGGGGGTGCGCCGGGCCGACCTCGGCCGCGACGAGTTCGTGCGCCGGGTGTGGGAGTGGCGCGACGAGTACGGCGGCAGGATCATCGACCAGCTCCGGCGCCTCGGATGCACCCTCGACTACGGCCGCGAGCGCTTCACGATGGACGACGGCTACGCAGCCGCCGTGGGCCGCGTCTTCGTGGACCTGTACTCGAAGGGCTACATCTACCGCGACCACTACATGGTCAACTGGGACCCGGGTCTCGGCTCGGCGATCTCCGACCTCGAGGTCGAGGACCGCGAGGTCGTCGACCAGCTCATCTCGATCGCCTACCCGCTGGCTGACGGCACCGGCGAGATCGTCGTCGCCACGGTGCGCCCCGAGACGATGCTCGGCGACACGGCCGTCGCCGTGAACCCCGAGGACCCCCGCTACCGCGACCTGATCGGGCGCACCTGCGTCCTCCCGCTGGTCGGCCGCGAGATCCCGGTGATCGGCGACGACCACGTGCAGCCCGAGTTCGGCACCGGCGCGCTCAAGGTCACGCCGGCCCACTCGATGGACGACTTCGAGATCGGACGCCGCCACGGCCTCGAAACCGTCGGGGTCATCGGCGAGGACGGCCGCATGACCGTCGACGCGGGGGAGCGCTACGCCGGGCTGACCCCGGCCGAGTGCGCCGCGAGGGTCGCGGCCGACCTCGAGGCGCGGGGCCTGATCCGCGGCCGTGAGGACTACACGCACGTGGTCCCCTTCTCGCACCGCTCCGGCGCGCGCGTGGAACCGCTGGTCTCGCTGCAGTGGTTCTGCGACATCAGGGCGCTTGCCGAGCCGGCCATCGCGGCGGTCCGCGACGGCGAGGTCCGCTTCACCCCCGCCAAGTGGGGCGAGGTCTACCTGCGCTGGATGGAGGAGATCCGTCCGTGGTGCGTCTCGCGTCAGCTCTGGTGGGGCCACCAGCTGCCGGTCTACTACCGCGGCGATGAGGTCTATGTCGGCCTGGAGCCCCCCGAGGGGGACGGCTGGGAGCGCGACCCCGACGTGCTCGACACGTGGTTCAGCTCGGCGCTGTGGCCGTTCGCCACTCTCGGCTGGCCCGAGTCGACCCCCGAGCTGCGGCGCTTCTACCCGACGGCCGTTCTGTCGACCGCGCGCGACATCATCTTCCTGTGGGTCGCCCGCATGGTGATGATGGGGATCGAGTACATGGGCCGGCCGCCGTTCCGCGAGGTCTACATCCACTCGGTGGTGCAGGCGCCCGACGGCCGGCGCATGAGCAAGTCGCTGGGCACCGGGATCGACCCCCTCGATCTGATCGACGCCCACGGCGCCGACGCCGTCCGGTTCGGCCTCCTGATGATGTCCAGCACCCAGGACGTGCGTTTCAGCCAGGACCGCATCGACCAGGGCCGCCAGCTGGTCACCAAGCTGTGGAACGCGTCGCGCCTCGTGGTCGAACGCGGCGGGCGCGCCGGTCTCGACGCGCCCACGGCGAGCACGCTCGCCGACCGCTGGATCGTCTCGCGGGTCGCCCAGACCGTCGAGGAGTCCGAGCGCCTGCGCGAGGGCTTCCAGCTCAGCGCGCTCGCCGACCGCGTCTACCACCTGGTATTCGACGACTTCTGCGACTGGTACCTCGAGCTGCTCAAGGCGGGGGAGGCGAGCGCCGATGTGGCCGGCCACG
>JBKHVQ010000359.1:0-3007 GCA_046569985.1 Thermoleophilia bacterium
CCGCGATGCGCTCCATCGAGAGCCGGATGTAGCCGACCTCCCCCAGCAGGCGCCAGGCGGCATCGAGGATCGCCGCGTCACACTCGGCCGACCGGGGCCGCCCGCGCGCGCCGGCCGGGCGGTCCAGTGGCGACGTATCGATGCGGTGCGGTGACATCTCCGCCGGATCCTAGCTATCTTTACGCACCGTTCGGTATTCCAGTCAGGCGCGCGACCCGGGACCCCATGACGAATTGCCGACCTCGATGAGCGAGCAACGCCCCCTCCGCGGGCGCCCGGGCCTGATCCTGCTGGCGCTCACCATGTGCACCGGCAGCTTCGCGCTGATGCAGGCCGTGGTCGTTCCGGCCCTCTCCCAGATGAGCACCGATCTCGACACGTCACCGGGCTGGCTCGGCTGGACCGTCTCGATCTACCTGCTCACCGCGTCGGTCGCGACCCCGTTGCTGGGGAAGCTGGGCGACCAGTTCGGCAAGGACCGCATGCTCGTGGTCACCATGTCGATCTTCGTCGTCGGCGCGCTCGCCTCGATCTTCGCGTGGAACATCTGGTCGCTGATCGTGTTCCGAGCGCTGCAGGGGGTCGGCGGCGCCGCGTACCCGCTCAGCTTCTCGATCATGCGCGACGAGCTCCCGCCCCGGAACGTCGGGGTGGCGATGGGGCTGGTGTCGTCGACCCTCGGCGTCGGCGGCGGGCTGGGTCTCGTGATGAGCGGCCTCATCGTCGACCAGCTCTCGTGGCGGTGGCTGATGGCCGCCGGCCTCATGTTCGGGGCGATCGCGCTGACGCTCACGCTCGCCTTCGTGCCGCGTTCGGCGCGGCACGGGACCACGAAGCTCGACATCCCGGGCGCGGTGCTCCTGTCGTCCGGGTTGATCCTCGTGCTCCTGGCGCTGACCCAGGGCAACGCATGGGGCTGGACTGCGCCCGCGACGCTCGGACTGGGGCTCGGCGGCCTGGCGGTGCTGGTGGCCTGGGTCGCGGTGGAGCTGCGCAGCCCGGCCCCGATGGTGGACATGTCGATGATGACCCGCCGCCCGGTGCTCTTCACGAACCTCGCGGCGCTGTTCTGCGGGTTCATGATGTACGCGATCTTCACGGTGCTGCCGACCTTCAGCCAGGCGGGATCCGGGCTGCCGCCCGATGTCGCCGAACTGGTCACCTACGGGTTCGCCGCCTCGGTCACGGTGTCGGCCCTGTACATGCTCCCGGGCGCCATCGTGATGGTGCCCCTCGGCCCCCTGGGCGGCGTCATCGGGCGGTCGATCGGCTACCGGATGGCCCTGGTGATCGGGCTCGCTCTGTCGGCGGCGGGCTGCTTTCTGCTGGCCATCTTCAACTCCGCCCCGTGGAATGTCGTGCTGTTCTACGCGCTCGGCGCCGGCGGGGTGGCGATAGCCTTCGGGGCGATGCCCAAGCTGATCACCGACGCCGTCGACATCTCCGAGACCGGGATCGCCACGGGCATGAACACGGTTGTGCGTACGCTCGGCAGCGTCATCGGGGCGCAGGCCTCGATCACGCTGGTGGCGGCGCACACCATCCCCGGCACCAGCATCCCCGCGGAGGACGGATTCACGATGTCCCTCTGGCTCGGCGGTCTCGCCGCCGTCATCGCAATCGGCTTCGCGCTCGGCCTGCCCACCGCCGCCCGCCGCGCGCGGGTCGGCGTCCCGGCGGTGAACCGTGCCTGAACTGCGCCCCCTCGGGTCCACCGGCCTCTCGGTCCACCCGGTCGGCCTGGGCACCAACACCTTCGGCTGGAGCGCCGACGAGGAGGCGGCGTTCGCCGTCCTCGACGCCTACGTCGCGGCCGGCGGCAACCTCATCGACACGGCGCACACCTACCCCGGGTGGGCGCCCGGCCGCGAGGGCGGCGAGTCGGAGGCCATGATCGGCCACTGGCTCGCGGCGCGGCCGGGCATGCGCGAACGGATCGTCATCGCCACCAAGGTCGGGATGGCCGGCGGGCGCTTCGCCAAGGGCCTGCGACGCGAGCAGATACTCGAATGGGTCGAGGGCTCCCTCACGCGACTCGGCATCGACCGGATCGACCTCTTCTACACGCACGAGGACGACCCGGACACGCCCCTTCGCGAGACGCTCTCCACGCTGGACGAACTGGTGCGGCGGGGCGCCGTCGCACATCTCGGCGCGTCGAACCTCCCGCCCGAGCGGCTGGCGGAGTCACTGCGCATCGCCGACGCCGAGGGCTGGACCCGCTACACGGTGCTTCAACCCGCCTACAACATGGTGCGCCGCGACCCGTTCGAGGGCGCGATGCGCGACCTGTGCCTGGCCGAGGGAATCGCGGTGGTCCCCTACCCCGCCCTCGCGGGGGGCTTCCTCACCGGCAAGTACCGACCCGGCAGGGCGCCCTCGGCGAGCGTGCGCGCGCGCGGGGCGCAGGCCCTGGCAGACAGCCCGCTCGGGGCGCGCGTGATCGAGGCCCTCGATCGTGCCGCGGCGGCCCACGCGGCGAGCCCGGGGCAGGTGGCGATCGCGTGGCTCATCGCCCAGCCCGCCATCACCAGCGTGCTCGCCAGCGCCACGAGCCCCGACCAGGTGCACGACTTCATGACGGGCGCGGACCTGGTGCTCGGCGTGGACGAGATCGCCGAACTCACCGCCGCGAGCGCCGCCGGCTGAGAACAACGGCGCCGGGGCGGTGGCCGCCCGGCGCCGTTGTGCGGACGCGACGCGCATCGAGGGCGGCCGCGGATGACCGCGCTACCCTCGGGTGTTCCGTGCCCGACGAACCACGCCAGAAGTCCGGCGACCTGGCCCCGCGCACGCTGCTCGCAGCGAGCGTCGCGGGGGCGCTCGCCACCGCCGCCATCTCGGGAGCCGGGCTCGCCGGCTCGCTGATCGGTGGCGCCGCCTTCCCCGTCATCATCACCCTTGCGCGCGAGTTGATGCTGCGCGCGGTCGACCGCGCCCCGCGCCCGCGCATCGCGACCCCCGGGGGAATGATCGCCCGCCCGGTGCGCCGCCGACCGGGGATCCG
>JBKHVQ010000360.1:0-4818 GCA_046569985.1 Thermoleophilia bacterium
CGCGCCGCGCTGGGCCTTCGAGAAGGCCTCGGCGAAGGTGTCCCCCACCCCCATCACCTCGCCCGTGGCCCGCATCTCGGGACCCAGCACCGGGTCGGCGCCGACGAAGCGGTTGAACGGGAGGACGGCCTCCTTGACCGCGATGTGGCCGCTCGGGGGCCCCGTGGGCAGTCGCAGCTCGGACAGCGGGGTGCCGAGCATCAGGCGCAGCGCGTGGCGCACCAGCGGCACGCCGGTGGCCTTCGCCACGAAGGGCACCGTCCGGGAGGCGCGCGGGTTCGCCTCGATGATGTAGACCTCCTCCCCGCGCACGGCGAACTGCACGTTCAGCAGGCCCACCGCGCCCAGCTCGCTCGCGAGCAGCCGCACCTGCTCCTCGAGACGGGCGACGAGGCCCGGGGTGACATCCTGCGGCGGCAGCACGCACGCCGAGTCGCCCGAGTGGATGCCGGCCGCCTCCACGTGCTGCATCACCGCGGCGATCCAGCAGTCGCTCCCGTCCGACAGCGCATCGACGTCGAACTCGGTGGCGCCCTCGAGGAAGCGATCGACCAGCAGTTCGCCCTCGGGCTGCTCGCGGCCCAGGTACGCGTCGAGGCTCTCGGGCGAGTCGCAGATCGCCATCGCGCGCCCGCCGAGGACGTACGAGGGGCGCACCAGCACCGGGTAGCCCACCTCCGCCGCGGCGGCGTGGACATCGCCGGGTGAGCTCACGGCCCGCCACGGCGGGGCCGTCAGGCCGAGCCGGTCGAGGAGGGCGCCGAAGCGCCCGCGGTCCTCGGCGAGGTCGATGCTCTCGGCGGGGGTGCCCAGCACCCGCACCCCCGCCGCCTCGAGGGCGCGCGAGAGGCGCAGCGGCGTCTGGCCTCCGAGCTGGGTGATCACTCCGAGCGGCCTCTCCACGGCGCAGATGTCGAGCACCGCGTCGATGTTCACCGGCTCCAGGTAGAGGCGGTCGCTGACGCCGTGGTCCGTCGAGACGGTCTCCGGGTTGCAGTTGACCATCACGGCGGCGTAGCCGAGGTCGCGCGCGGTCTCCGCCGCGTGCACGCAGCAGTAGTCGAACTCCACGCCCTGGCCGATGCGGTTCGGCCCGGAACCCAGCACCACGATCGCTTCGCGCTCGTCGCGCACGAGTTCGCTCTCGGTGTCGAACGCCGAGTAGTAGTACGGCGTGAGGGCGGCGAACTCGGCGGCGCAGGTGTCGACGGCGTGGTAGGTGGGCGTCACCCCGAGTTCGCGGCGGCGCCGGCCGATCGCCGGCTCATCGCCCCCGGTCGCCCGCGCGATGACCCGGTCGGTCAGACCGGCACGGCGCGCCTCGCGCAGCGCCGGCGCGTCGAGCTCGTCCACGGCGGCGGGCAGTCCGGCTGCGGCGGCGGCCATGCCCGCGAGCTGCGCCACGAACCAGGGATCGACGCCGGACGCCTCGACGATCTGCTCCTGCGCCACCCCGTTCGCCAGCCCCCACTGGATCAGGTCGTAGCGGTCCCACGAGGGGCGCCGCAGCCAGGTCAGCAACTCGTCGACCCCGGCGGGCACGCGCGGTCGCACATCCAGCTCGCGCCCCGCCATCGCCTTGCCGAACGCCTCGGGGAAGGTCCGGCCCAGTGCAAGCACCTCGCCGACGCTCTTCATGTGCGTGGTCAGCTCATCCGACGCGCCCGGCACCTTCTCGAAGGCGAAGCGCGGGATCTTCACCGCCACGTAGTCGAGGGTCGGCTCGAAGCTCGCCGGGGTCACACCCGTGATCTCGTTGGGGAGCTCGTCGAGGGTGTAGCCGACCGCGAGGCGGGCCGCGATCTTCGCGATCGGGAACCCGGTGGCCTTCGACGCGAGGGCCGAACTGCGCGACACGCGCGGGTTCATCTCGATGACGACCACCTCGCCCGTCTCGCGGTTCAGGGCGAACTGGACGTTCGATCCGCCGGTCGACACGCCGACGGCGCGGATGACCGTGATCGCGGCGTCGCGCAGGCTCTGCAGCTCGGTGTCGCTGAGGGTCATCACCGGGGCGACGGTGACCGAGTCGCCGGTGTGGACGCCCATCGGGTCGAGGTTCTCGATCGAGCAGACGATCACGGCGTTGTCGGCCGTGTCGCGCACCACCTCCAGCTCGATCTCGGCCCAGCCGAGGACCGAGCGCTCCACCAGCACCTGGTTGATCGGGCTCGCGTCGATGGCGCGCATCAGGCGCTCGTCCAGCTCTTCCGGGTCGCTGACCGCGCCGCCGCCCTCGCCGCCGAGGGTGTACCCGGGGCGCAGGATCAGGGGCAGGCCGAGCTCGGCCGCCGCCCGGCGACCGGACTCGAGGTCGGTGACGATGCGGCTCTCGGGGGTCGCCAGGCCGGCTTCGGACATCGTCTCCCGGAAGACCTCGCGATCCTCGGCCCGGCGGATCGCGCCGGCATCCGCTCCGATCAGCTCGATCCCCTCCCGATCGAGGACGCCGCTGTGGTGGAGTTCCATCGCCAGGTTGAGGGCCGTCTGCCCGCCGAGGGTCGGCAGCAGGGCGTCGGGCCTCTCGATCTTGATCACGGCCTCGACCGCCTCGACGTCGAGCGGTTCGACATAGGTGCGATCGGCGACCGTGGGGTCGGTCATGATCGTCGCGGGGTTCGAGTTGACCAGCACCACGCGGTAGCCCTCTTCGCGCAGCGCCTGACACGCCTGCGTGCCGGAGTAGTCGAACTCACCGGCCTGGCCGATCACGATCGGGCCGCTGCCGAGCACCATGATGGTGTGGAGGTCATCGCGCCGCGGCATCAGGCGGCCCCCAGGCTTCCGACGAACTGGGAGAACATGTAGGAGGCGTCGTGGGGCCCGGGCCGGGCCTCCGGGTGGTACTGCACCGACCATGCCCGCAGCTCCGGCGCGGCGATGCCCTCCACCGAGCCGTCGAAGAGGCTCGTGCGGGTCACCTCGACCCCGTCGGGCAGCTGGTCGGCCACCACCGCGTACCCGTGGTTCTGCACGGTGATCTCCACCCTGTCGTCGTCGGTGCGCCGCACGGGGTGGTTGGCACCCCGGTGGCCGAACGGGAGCTTCTCGGTGCGAAGGCCGAGGGCCTGGGCGAGCAGTTGGTGGCCCAGGCAGATCCCGAAGACCGGCACCTGGCCCACCACGCCGCGCACCGCCTCGATCACGCCGGTGACCGCCGCCGGGTCGCCCGGGCCATTGGAGAGGAACACGCCGTCGGGATCGAGGGCGAGGATCTCCTCGGCACCGGTACCGCCGGGCACGATCTCGATGCGCGCGCCGGCGTTGACCAGCCCGTTGACGATCCCGTTCTTCATCCCGCAGTCGATCGCGACGACACGGGGGCCGTCGTGGCCCAGCGAGCGCCTCCCGCGCCCCGCGGTCGACGCGATGTCGCGCCCGTCCAGGCGCGGGTGGGAACGGACGCGCCCCAGCAGTTCCTCCGGGCCGATCTCGGTGGACACCCCCCCGCGCATCGCGCCCGAGTCGCGCAGGCGGCGCACCAGCCGGCGGGTGTCGCAGCTGTCGACGGCGACGATGCCCCGCTCGGCGAGCCAGGTGCGCCACCCCGTGGGGCCGCCCACGCCGGGGGCGTCGGAGGCGCGGTTCATGATCACGGCCTCGGCCCACGGCCGGTCGCTCTCGTCGCCGTCCGGGCCCGCGCCGTAGTTCCCGATCATGGGGGCGGCGAAGCAGAGGATCTGCTCGCGGTAGGAGGGGTCGGTGACGGCCTCCTGGTATCCGCTCATGCCGGTGGTGAACACCATCTCGCCCAGCGCCGTGCCGGGCGCGCCCACCGAGCGGGCCTCCAGCACGAGGCCATCCTCCAGCACCACGATCGCATCGCTCATCGCACCAACCTCGAGATCGCCTTGAACTCCGGGGCGCCGGCGTCCTCGATCATCTCGAAGAGGGCCATCTCGGCGCTGGTCACGTGGACGCCCAGCGAGATCATCTTGTCGATCCCGAGCGCCCGGTTGCGCGGGGTGCGCGAGGACACCGCGTCGGCGGCGACGTGCACGTCGTGCCCGCGCTCCATCAGGTCGAGGGCGGTCTGCTCGACGCAGACGTGGGCCTCGATGCCCGCCACGACCCAGGTTCGGCAGGCGGCGCGGTCGACGGCCTGGTCGAACTCGTGGACCCCGGATGCCGAGAAGCGCGTCTTCGGGATCGGCGCGAACCCCTGCGGCAGCCGCCCGGCCACCTCGGGAACCGTGGAGCCGAGTCCCTTCGGATACTGCTCGGTGACGATGATCGGGCGGCCGAGGATCGCGAAGCCCTCCGCCAGCAGGCCGACGTTGGCCACCGTCTCGTCGAACGAGTCGATCACCGGGCGGAAGGCCTCCTGCACGTCCACGATCACGAGGCCCGTGTGCTCGCGCCGGGCGAGATGGGTGTGACGGGGTTTCATGTGTCCCTCCATGCGATCTGGCCGGCGGCGATGGTGAGGCGGATCCGCCCGAAGAGCTCGTCGCCCGCGAACGCCGAGTTGGACGACTTGGACCGGTGGCCGTCGCCGCCCACCACGACGGGGGCGTCGAGGTCGATCAGGGCGATGTCGGCGGGTGACCCGTCGGCCAGCGACGGCTGCGGGAGGTCGACCACCCGCGCGGCGTCGGCGCCCATGCGGCGCACCAGCAGCTCGAGCGGCATCAGCCCGGTGCGCACCAGGTGCGTGTGGCAGGCCGCGAAGGCCGTCTCGAGGCCGATGACGCCGAAGGGGGCCTCCTCGAAGGGGACCTCCTTCTCGTCGGCTGCGTGCGGGGCGTGGTCGGTCGCGACGCAGTCGATGGTGCCGTCGATGAGCGCGGCGATGAGCGCCTGGCGGTCCGATTCGGC
>JBKHVQ010000361.1:0-1973 GCA_046569985.1 Thermoleophilia bacterium
CCTTGTAGATGGCGCGGTTGCCGTAGTTCTCGAAGTACTGCACCGTGTGGCTCTCGTCGGCGTCGACATCATCGAAGGTGGGCGCGAAGCTGGCTCCGTCCATCGGCTCCTGCGCGATCCCGTCGACGGCGGTGGGCTGCGGGATCCCGGCGATGTCGAGGATCGTCGGGGCGATGTCGGTCACATGCGTGAACTGGGTGCGTATCTCGCCGCCCGCGGCGATCCGGTCCGGCCAGGCGACGACCATCGGGTCGCGGCTGCCGCCGAGGTGGCTGCCCACCTGCTTCCCCCACTGGAACGGGGTGTTCATCGCGTGCGCCCACGGGGCGGCGTAGTGGGGTGCGGTGTGATGGCCACCGAGTTCGCCGATGCCGCCGAACTTCTCGATCAGCTCGATCTGCTCCTCGGCGTCGAGCACGACGCCGTTGAAGAAGGTGGTCTCGTTGAACGAGCCGGTGAGCGTGCCCTCCATGCTGGCGCCGTTGTCGCCCCAGATGTAGATGACCAGGGTGTTGTCGAGTTCACCCATCTCCTCGACGGCGTCCAGCAGGCGCCCGACGTTCCAGTCGGCGTTCTCGGAGAAGCCCGCGAACACCTCCATCTGCCGGACATAGAGCTTCCTCTCGGCATCGGAGAGGGAGTCCCAGGCCGGATACAGGTCGGGGCGGTCCGTCAGTTCGGTGTCGGGCGGCACGATCCCGAGCTTCTTCTGGCGCTCGAGGGTCTTCGCGCGGTACGCGTCCCAGCCGTCGTCGAACCGCCCCGCGTACCTGTCGGCCCACTCGCTCGCCACATGGTGCGGGGCGTGGGTGGCACCGGTCGAGTAGTAGGCGAACCATGGCTTGTCCGGGTCCTGGGCCCGCACCGCGTGCAGCCACTCAACCGTCTTGTCGGTGAGGTCGTCGGGGAAGTAGTAGAGCTCGCCGTCCTTGCCCTCGGGCACGCCGAGGGTCGAGTTGTCCTGGACGATGATCGGGTCGTACTGACCGGCGGCGCCGGTGAGGAAACCCCAGTAGTGGTCGAAGCCCCATGCGTTGGGCCAGCGTTCGAACGGTCCGGCGGCGCCCAAGGCGCGTCCCGGCGTGAGGTGCCACTTGCCGAAGCCGCCGGTGACGTAGCCGTTCTCCTTGAGGATGCGTGGCAGGGGGGCGCAGCTGCGGGGCGCCTGCCCCGTGTAACCCGGGAACGGGCCGGGGAACTCGGCGATGCCGCCCATGCCGACCCGGTGGTGGTTGCGCCCGGTCAGCAGGGCCGCCCGCGTCGGCGAGCAGACCGCCGTCACATGGAAGCGGTTGTAGGTGGCGCCCATCTGCTGCACGCGCGTCAGGGTGGGCGTGTTGATCCCGCCGCCGAACGTGTCCGGGCCGCCGAAGCCGGCGTCGTCGATGAGCACCAGGAGCACGTTCGGTGCCCCCTTGGGCGCCTGCGGGCCGGGGATCATCGTCCAGTCGCCGACCGATTCGCCCATCGTGCGGCCCATCGCTCCGCCGAACGGACGGTCGGGGATCGGCAGCACGGTGCGATCGGGGGAGAACTTGCCCATCGCTTCGGCCAGGCCGCTCTCGATCGCCTTGAGCCCCCGCTTGTCGCTCCGGACGGTCGAACGGGCGAGCGCGCCGGCGAGGGCCTGCTGCACGGCGAGGCCCTGGTCCTCGTCGAAGACGGCGATGATGCCGGCGGTTCCCGGCGGGAGGTTCTCGCCGATCGTGTCGTGGATCCGGGTCTGGAGTCGCTTGTCGACGAACGTGCCCGCGAGCCCGCCGGCGGCGGCGCCGAGCGCGGTGGCGGCGAGCAGCGGCGGGGCGGCGAGCCCGACCGCAACGCCGACGGCGCCGCCCCACCCCAGGCCCTTGCGGCCCCGATGGTCGGCGGTCTGGCTGACGCTCACCGTTCCGTCCTCGGTGCGGGTCACGAGGATCGCGGCGTCGATCGCGACCTGCTTCTCCTTGACCAGACCCGCGAACCGCTCGAAG
>JBKHVQ010000362.1:0-4913 GCA_046569985.1 Thermoleophilia bacterium
TCTGGAGAACACACTGCGCGTCGCCCGTGCCCTCGGCATCCTCGAACAGTTGGTGGGCGCCGCCGACCCCACGACCACCGACCTCGGCAGGGCGCGTGCCCTGGACGCCCTCCCCCGGCGCGCGTCGGGGGGCAGGCGGAGCCGCTCATGAGCGAGACCGTGGTCGAGGCGTTCCTCGACGACGGCCGCGAACCGGCGCTGGTCGGGCACCTCTATCTGCATCGTCGGCGCGGGGTGCAGTCGGCGAGCTTCCGCTACGACGACGCCTGGCTCGCGTCTGAGGGTGCGCATGCGATCGACCCGCAGCTGCCCCTGCTGTCCGGCGCCCAGCACACCGCCGTGGGGCAGGCGCTGTTCCGCGCCTTCGCCGACTCCGCTCCCGATCGCTGGGGCGTGGAACTCACCCGCCGTTTCGAGAACCGGCGCGCGGCGTCCGCCGGCACGATGCCGCGTCTGCTGTCTGAAGCCGACTTCCTGCTGGCGGTCCGCGACGACCTGCGCCAGGGGGCCCTGAGGCTGCGTGACCCGGTGGCGGGGGTCTTCCTCGCCCCCTCTGACCGCGGTGTTCCACACCTCGTCGACCTGCCACGTCTGCTGTCGGCGTCGGCGCGGCTCGATGACGACGCCGACAGCGACGACGACCTGCGTCTGCTGCTCGATGCGGGCAGCTCGCTCGGCGGGGCCCGCCCGAAGGCACATGTCGTCGATGCCGGTCGGCTCCTCATCGCGAAGTTCCCCCGTCTGGTCGACCCATGGTCGGTGATCGTCTGGGAGCGCATCGCATTGGAGATGGCCGCCGCCGCCGGTATCCGCACACCCGCGTCACGCCTGGAGCACATCGCGGGTCGCCCCGTGCTGTTGCTGGAGCGCTTCGACCGCACGGGCGCGGGTGCACGCATCGGCTATGTGAGCGCCCTCACGATGTTGGAGGCGTCCGACCGTGACCGGCGCGCCTACACGGAGATCGCCGAGGTGATCGAGACCTCGTCGTCCCGCGCCGGCGATGACCTACGGGAGTTGTGGCGCCGGGTGGCGTTCTCGATCTTGATCTCGAACACCGACGACCATCTGCGCAATCACGGATTTCTCCGCTCCGGACCGGGTTGGATGCTCTCGCCGGTGTTCGACCTGAACCCCGCGCCCGACTCGGCCGGACTGATGGCGACCGCGATCGACGATCCGCGGGACCGGACGGCCGACATCGACCGGCTCGTCTCATGGGCCCCGTACTTCCGCGTCACCGACCCGCGGGCGGAACTCGCCGCCCAGTTGGCCGCGACCGATGACTGGCAGGCGCGTGCCGCCCGTCACGGCGTCGCCGGGGAGGTGGATCGTCTGCGCCCCGCGTTCGAACACGCCCAGCGCGCTCGCGCCCGGCAGATCGCGGGCGTCTGACCCGACGCCACCGCGGAGGGACGGGCGGCGAGGGGCTCGGGCGCGACGGCGACGCCGACCCCGTCGCGCCTTCGCCCTTGTCGGCGCGGTGAGGGCGGGGATACGGTCGGGCGGTAACCGGGGGGCGGGAGGATGCGGTGACCGACAGCGAGAGCACGGAGGCGAACGCCGAGGCCGAGGGCCGGGCGAAGACGGCCGCGGGCGGTGGGGGTGACGCGGTGCGCCCACCCGGCTACCGGCTCGCCCTCAGCCGCCTGCATCTGAGCACGACGCGGCACGTCAGCGTGCCGAAGCAGCCGGGGGCCGACGACGCGCCGCCGGTGTCGGTGACCTTCGAGACCGCCTCGCGGTTCGTGGTGCTGGCGGACCCGTCGCATCGGCGGCCGTTTCCGGCGGGCGCCCCGGCCGGGCGCGAGGCGGAGATCGCGGTGACACTCGGCGAGGACGAGCGGCTGCAGTCGCTGTCGGTGACCTCCACCGGTGTGGGCCCGCGCGTGCTCGCCGCGGGCGCGCAGCTGCTCGGCACCGTCGTCGGCACGGTCAGCGGGCTGGGCGGCATCCGCCTGAAGGGCGCCCTGCCCGGCCTGCCGGGAGTGGAGCCGACCATCGGGGGCGGGCCGACCCGCGACGACCTCACCGCGCGCAGGGAGAAGCTGCTGCAGGCGATCGATGCCGGCGAGGAGCGCCTGGTGGAGCTGTCGACCGCGGCCGCCGCCGAGCCCGCGCAGACCGCGTCGGGCCTGCAAGCGAGCCGGCTGGAGCGCGAGCTGACGCGCCTGCGGCGCCAACTCGACGATGTCGATGCCCGCCTCGCGAAGATCGCGGCGCAGCGCGCGATCGGCTGGCGCGAGGCGGATGAGGCGCACCTGTTCATCCGCGACCTGCCCGCCGAGCCCGTGGACGCCGCCGATGCTCCCAGCGACGGCGTCACCTTCGCGGGGCTGCGTGCGGGCGCGACGTGGGATGAGGCCGACGTCGGCGCGGCGCGGGCGATGCCGCTGCGCTTCGGGGTGCTGGTGTGCGTGCGCGACGCGGAGGCCCCCGAGGAGTCGCCGAAGCAGGGTGTTCCCGACCGCCGCGGCGGCGGCGCGCGGCCGATTCCGGGGGCGCCGGTCGTGGTCGAGCAGCCGGGGACGCCGCTGGTGATCACGCGCGCGCCACGCGCGATCGAGGCATCGCTGTACACGCCGCTGGTCCCATCGCACCTGGCGCTCTTCCGAGAGGCCCCGGATGGCGACATCCGCCTGCGCCTGGTGTCGCGCACGCGGGTGCTGGTGGTGGACGAGTCGTCGGACCATGTGGCGGTGCCGCTGGCCGACGCGGGGCTGTTCGGCAAGAGCGCCGTCGAGGTGACCCTCGGCCCGAGCGGGGCGATCACGGGCCTGTCGTCGTCCACCGCGACGACGGCCCCCGAGGCCGTGACGGACGCGCTCGCGGCCTTCCAGCAGGGCCTCGACGCGGGGGAGAAGCTCCTCACCTCGAGCGACCGGCTTGCCGACAGGGGTATTCAGGGGGAGATCGCCGACCTGAGGGCCGAGAAGGAACGCGCCCAGCTGGTGCGGGAGCTGACCCCGAGCACGCCCGACCCGCAGGCCGCGGCCCGCAAGAAGCTGCTCGACGACATCGAACTGCAGCGCCAGAGCGCCGCACTGCAGCGAGAGCTGGCGGAGCTGCAGATCCTTCAGGACAAGGCGACCGCCGACGAGGAGTAGTCCCGCTGTGGGGGCGGCCCGGCCGCGGCGGAATGCTCGACATCCCGTAAGGAGCAGGCACCGTGTCAGATAGGCAGCGGAAAGCCCGGCGACTTCCCCCGCGGTGGTTCATCCGCACCTTCTGGCGCGGGCACCGGTTCGTATACCGGGTCACGCGGGGCCGGTTCGGCTTGTGGCGCGCGAGCCCGAAGCGCTGGGGCACGATGCACATCACCACCGTCGGCCGACGCACCGGCCAGGAGCGGCGGGCGATCATCGCCTACTTCGAGGACGGCCCGAACGTGGTCGCGATGGCGATGAACGGCTGGGCCGACCCGGAGCCCGCGTGGTGGCTAAACCTGCAGGCGAACCCTGAGGCGACGATTGTGTTGCGCGACGGGCCGCGCAGGGTGCGGGCCAGGGCGGCGGAGGGTGAGGAACGCGATCGGCTGTGGGTCCGCTGGGCCAAACTGGACCGGGGCCTCGACGAGTACGCGGCGCGCCGCTCGCGGCCAACGGCGATTGTGGTGATGGAGCCCGCAGCTCTGCGCTGACAGCAGCTCCGGTCGCTGACGTCGTTGTCGGGGCCCGGGATGACCCGGCCGGGGGCTCCGGGTAGGCTGGCGGCGTGCGTCCGGAGACTCACACGGTCCAGGACTTGTTCGAGCGTGATGTGCACTACGTCGTGCCGCTCTACCAGCGGCCGTACGTGTGGGACGAGGAGCACCAGTGGGGTCCTCTATGGGAGGACATCCGGGCGATGCTTGACCACCAAGAAGACCCCGACGGCTCCCCGATCTGGTCGCATTTCCTGGGTGCGGTCGTCTTGGAGCAGGAGCAGAGCAGCCCCGGCCGCATCCCCCGCTACACCGTCATCGATGGCCAGCAGAGGCTGACGACCCTTCAGCTCCTTCTCGCCGGTGCCGCGGCGGCGCTGCGCGAGGTTGGCGCCGACGACGACTCTGCGCTGTTGGCGCAACTGACCGTCAACAACCCCCTGAAGGCAAAGGGGGATGACCGGTGGAAGGTCTGGCCGACGAACGCAAATCGCGCTGCGTTCGCCGAGGTGATGGGCGCCCTTCACTCGGACTCGGCGGTTCCGTCGGTGAAGGCCGAGCCCGTGAGCATGGCACCGGAGTACTTCCGAGATCGCTGCTTTGAGTACCTGCGCGGCGAGGACATGGAGGATGCGGCGAGCAAAGTGGGATGCGCGGGGCGCGCGGAGCGCCTGCGCATCACGGTGTGTGATCTGCTCAAGGTCGTCTCCATCACTCTTGATCGCGACGACAACGCTCAGGTCATCTTCGAGACCCTGAACGCGCGTGGCACACCTCTCCTGGCTCTCGATCTCGTGAAGAACGCCGTGCTCGCCGAGGCTGAGCGCCGCGGAGCGGATACCGACCGGCTCTACCGGGAAGTGTGGGGCCCGCAGCTGGACGATGTGTACTGGCGGACCGAGCGTCGCCAGGGCCGGCTGAAGCGTCCACTTGGTGACTTGTTCATCATGCACTGGCTGACCATGCGCTTGGAGCGGATGATTCCGGCGACAGAGCTGTTTGCGACCTTCCGGCAGCGCGTCCTTCGATCTGATGCGGACCCGGAGGCGCTCATTCATGAGATCTGTTCGGACGCCGAGACGATGCGCTCGTTTGACCACCAGGCGGAGGGCTCGCCAGAGGCTCAGTTCTTTGCGCGCCTCGATGCGCTTGATGCCGGCACGGTGCTGCCGGTAGTCCTGTGGCTCTTCTCCAACGAGCACGTGAGTCGCCAGAGGAGACTGCGCGCTCTTGCCATGATCGAGAGTTGGCTGGCGCGCCGGGCGCTCAT
>JBKHVQ010000363.1:0-2175 GCA_046569985.1 Thermoleophilia bacterium
GACGCCGAGGCCCTGATCGTGGAGATCCTGGGGCGCTCACGCCCCGACGACGGGATCCTCGCGGAGGAGGGGAGCACCCGCGAGGGCCGCGGCGGCCTGCTGTGGATCGCGGACCCCCTCGACGGCACGACGAACTTCCTGCAGGGCATCCCCCACTGGTGCGTCAGCGTGGCCGTCGCCGATGCGCAGGGGACGTGCGTGGGAGTGGTCGCCGACCCCTGCCGCGGCGAGGTCTTCCGCGCGGTCCGCGGGGACGGGGCGACCCTCAACGGCTCGCCGCTGGTGCTCGACGGCGCCCCGCCGCTCGCCGAGGCCCTGCTGGCCACCGGGTTCAACTACCTGCGCGAGGAGCGGGTGCGCCAGGCGGCGCGCGTCGCCGGGCTGCTCCCGGATGTGCGCGACATCCGCCGTTTCGGGGCGGCGGCGCTCGACCTCGCCTGGCTCGCCGCGGGACGCTTCGACGCCTACTACGAGACCGGCCTCAACCCCTGGGACTGGGAGGCCGGCGCCCTCCTGGTCACCGAGGCCGGTGGTCGCGCGGAGCGGTTCCCCGCGGTCGGCGGCGGACCGCCGTGCGCCGTCGCGGCCCGGGCACCCCTGTTCGACCGGGTGCGCGCGCGTGTCCTCTGAGGCGGCGCCGGCCGCCGCCGGGCGGCTGTGGGAGATCGACCTGCTGCGCACGGCGGCGATCGTGATGATGGTCGCCTACCACGCGGCCTGGGACGTGGACATGCTCGCGGTGGACGAACTGGTCGATCCGTTCAGCGGCGGGTGGCGGGCCCTCCAGGTCGCCTGCGGATCGCTGTTCCTGGCGGTCATGGGGATGACGCTGGCGGTGATGAACGCCCGCGGGCGGGCCCGCGGCCTGAGCGGGTGGCCGCTGTACCGGCGCCACGCCCGTCGCGCCGCCACGGTGCTCGGCGCCGCCCTGCTGGTGAGCGCCGCCACCTTCGTCGCGCTCGGCGGGGACGACTACGTGCGCTTCGGCATCCTGCACTGCATCGGCGTCGCGATGCTCCTGTGCCCGCTCCTCATCCGGCTGGGCGTCTGGTTGCTGCCGCTCGCCGCGGCGATCGCCTGGGCGGGGCTCGCGCTCGCCGGCACCGATCCGCGTGATGCCCCGTGGCTGCTGCCGTTCGGCGTGCCCCAGGCCGGCGGCGCCGGGGTCGACTGGTACCCGCTGCTGCCGTGGCTCGCCCCCGCGCTGGTGGGCCTCTGGCTCGGGGCGGTGCTGTACCCGCGCGGGGATCGCGGCCGGTGGGGCGCGCGCCTCTCCGCCGCACCGCGGTGGGCGCCGCGCGCGACCGCACCCGGGCGTCACGCGCTACCGATCTACCTCGTCCACCAGCCGGTGTTGATCCCGCTGGTCGCGCTCGCCCTGCTGGCCGCGGGCGTCGAGATCGACACCTCCGGGAACCGCTGAGCGATCAGTACCCGTCGAGACGCCGGTGCTCCACGGCGATGCACTTGTTCTCCACCACCTGCAGGCCCGCCGCGCGGGCGGCCTCGGCGGCCTCGGCGTTGCGGATGCCCAGCTGCATCCAGATCACCTTCGCGCCGAGTTCGATCGCCTCGTCGACGACCGGCGGCACGTCGCTTGCGCGGCGGAAGATGTTCACGATCTCCAGCGGCCCGCGTCCGGCCGCCTCGGCGAGCGAAGCCGCGCACGGCACGCCGAGCACTTCGTCGACGGTCGGGTTCACCGGGATCACGTCGAAGCCGGCCTGGAGCAGGTGACGCATCACCCCGTGGCTGGGGCGGTCCGCCCTGGGGGATGCGCCCACCATGGCGACCCGGCGGTAGGTCGTGAGGATGTCGGCGATCTGGTCGGTCATGGCGAGAAGTATGCCGGTGGCGCCCGCGCCGGGGTCGTTCACAGGTTGTTCACGACAGGGTCACAGCACCGTCACCCGTCCTCGCGCGGGCCGCTTGTAGCGTCGCCGATGCACTCTGGGAACATCGAAAAGGACGCACCTGACATGGCACGAGCTCGACGCAGAATGGCCGCGGCGCTGGCCACTTTGGCCCTCGCCGGTGGCACCCTCGCACTCGCCGGCTGCGGTGATGATGACGACTCGGCGGACACGACCTCCGGTGGCGATGTCGCCGCCCTGTCGGGCAACATCCTGATCGACGGCTCCTCCACCGTCGTTCCCCTGACCTCCGGCGCCGCCG
>JBKHVQ010000364.1:0-2367 GCA_046569985.1 Thermoleophilia bacterium
CGGGTCACCCGGCGGCGGGTCGGCGCGGACGGCGGCTCGGTCGTCGGACGACATCAGCACCAGCGCGTACGGCAGAGCCCGCCGGCCGTTCATCGCGCGCCCGATCGCGTGAGCGACCTCCGGACCCCGTCCGCCGAGGCCCGGCTCGATGTAGATCACCACGAGGGAGTCCACCGCCCCCGACCCGGCGAGTTCTCCAGCCGCCCGCGCGAACTCGTCGGGGCCGGCCGCGGCGAGCAGGTCGACGGGGTTCCCGACGGAGGCCTCCGCGGCGGCGCTCTCGGCGAGCCGTGACCGCACCCGGGGCGGAAGGCCGACGACCTCCAAGTCCTGGTCCTCGCACGCATCTGCACAGAGGATCCCGGGCCCGCCGGCGTTGGTGACGATGCCGACACGCCGCCCTTCGGGCACCGGTTGTGACGCGAGCAGGCGGGTGATGTCGAACATCTCACGCATCGTCCCGGCGCGGATCACCCCCGCTTGGGTGAAGAGGGCGCCGACGGTCACGTCGGAAGCGGCGACGAGCGCGCCGGTGTGTGAGGCGGCGGCACGCGCGCCGGCCGCGCTGCGCCCACCCTTCATCGCGACGATCGGTTTGGCCCTTGCAACGCGTGGCGCCACGCGGGCGAAGCGGCGCGGGTTCCCGAACGACTCAAGGTAGAGGAGCACAACCCGCGTGCGAGGGTCGGCTTCCCAGTGGTTCAGCAGGTCGTTGCCCGAGACGTCCGCCTTGTTGCCGACCGACACGAAGGCGGATACTCCGATCCCGAGGTCGCGCGCGGCCTCCGCCAGCGCGATCCCGAGCCCGCCGCTCTGGGTGAGCATCGCCACTCCGCCGGCCGGGGGCATCGGCGTCGCGAACGTCGCGTTGAGGGGCATCTCCGGGTCGGTGCTGAGGACACCGAGGCAGTTCGGCCCGACGAGTCGCATCCCGGACGCCCGGCATATGTCCATCACTTTGGCCTGCAGTGCGACCCCCCGGGGCCCGGTCTCCGAGAACCCGGCGCTGAGGACCACCAGCACCCGCACTCCGCGCGCCGCGCAGTCGCGGACGGCGTCCGCCACGGAGGGCGAGGGAACGGCGATCACCGCGAGGTCGACGGCCTCGGGAAGGCTCCTGACATCGGGGAACGCCGCCATGCCCTGGACCGTGTCCGCATTCGGGTTCACCGGATAGACGCGGCCGCGGTAGCGGCCGGCGATCAGGTTGTGCAGTACCTCCCCGCCGACGGTGCCGCGCCGCCGCGACGCGCCGACGACGGCGACCGACCGCGGGGCCAGCACCCGCCGCACCATGGCTCGCGCCGCCGCACGCTCGCGCCGCTCGAACGCCTCGACGGCCTCGGGGGAGAGGCTCGTCGGGAGACGCACCGCGTGTTCACCGTGGCCGGAGCGCACCTCGACGGGAAATCCACTGGCGCGGAACATGTCGACCATGTCGCGGTTGGCGTGCATCACGATGGCTTCGAAGGTGTCGATACCGCAGTTGCGTGCCTGCATCGCGAGGTGTGCGAGCAGCAGCGTCCCGAGGCCGCGCCCTTGATGCGTGTCGGTGACCGCGAAAGCCGCCTCCGCGACGCGCGCCGCGGGTTCCCGCACGTAGTGGGCGTGGGCGACGACGCGCTCCGGCGTGCCGGTCGTGGCGATCAGGCCGCAGTGGTCGGCACCATCGGTGTCGGCGAGGGTCGCCGCGGCCGCATCGGGGTCGACCAGCCCGAAGAAGCGGTGACGCAGAGCGTCGGGCGACAACTCGCGCAGGAACGCTGCGAGGGCGGGCGCGTCGTCGAGGTGCACCTGACGGACCCGCGCGGTCGACCCGTCGCGCAGTTCGACATCCACGGGGCGGATGGCGGTCGCGGTGGGGGGCGTTGTGCTCATGACCCGACCGTAGACCGCGCCCCGCCGATGCTCGACGGCCCGGTCGTAACCTCGCGGGAGCGGGAAAGCGGGCCGGGGCGCCGATCGCCCGGGGCGAGACGGGCCCGAGCGACCGGCGGGTCCCTGTAACACGTGCCCCCGGGGTGCGCCCATCCGTCGTCGTCGGCCCGCCGAGTTCCGCGCGACCGGGTTTGCGCATGCCGGGCATCGCCCGCACCGCGCGCCGGGCCCGGTCGTCACCTGTGGACGGGTCGCTCCCCGCGATCGGTGGCGCCGACACTGACGCCGGTCGGCCGCGGAACTCATCGAAGAGGGGTCGCGCCGGCCCGGCGGGTGCGGATAGGGTGGCAGCAGTCGTCCGCAACGGCCGACGTCATGGATGGGGATCGCGTGGATCGCACATGGATTCGCCTGTGGGCGGCGGCGACCTCGGTGGTCCTCCCGGCCGCTCTGCTGGTCGCCGCCTCATCGGCGGGGGCGATCACGTGG
>JBKHVQ010000365.1:0-3970 GCA_046569985.1 Thermoleophilia bacterium
CCGCGATGCGCTCCATCGAGAGCCGGATGTAGCCGACCTCCCCCAGCAGGCGCCAGGCGGCATCGAGGATCGCCGCGTCACACTCGGCCGACCGGGGCCGCCCGCGCGCGCCGGCCGGGCGGTCCAGCGGCGACGTATCGATGCGGTGCGGTGACATCTGGCCCTTCACATTTGAGTGGGGAGCGGTCCTGAGCGCCGGGTCCGGATCCGGGGTGGCGGCGGTCGGTGTTCAACCCAGTTGACGCCGCCTGTGTGCAGCAGGATCCGCAGGCGGTAGTTGGCGAAGGAGCGGAATCCGTGTCCGGCGCGTTTGACCTTCTTGATGAGCAGGTTGAGGCCTTCGGTGGGGCCGTTGGAGGCGCCGGTGAGGTGGTGGTTGAGGATCTCGGTGCGCCACCGCTTCAGGGTCCGCCCGAGCTTTCTGACTTCGTCGACGGCGTCGAGGCGACAGCCCTCGATGGCACGATCGATGAGCAGTTGGGCCTCGGCGTGGGTGTCGGTGAGGTAGATCTCGCGCACCGATTCCTTGGCGAGCCAGGCCCCCATCACCTCATCATCGGGGTCGCCTGTGCGGATGCCCAGCAGCATCCGGTCAAGGCCGATGCCATCGAGGCGCTCGGCGCCTTTGAGCATCAGTTTCCGGATCCGGTACAGGGGGTCCTTGGCGCGGCCGCGGTGGCCAGTGGTCTGGTTCTGCACCCGCCGGCGGACCTGGTCCAGGGCCCGGTTCGCGACGCGCACCACATGGAAGGGATCCGCGACGCGGATGGCGTGTTCCAGCCGTCCGATAAGGCTCGCCCGGTACGACTCGGCCAGATCGGTGGCCACCACGTCAATGGCCGCACACCACTCAGGCCCTTGTCGGTCGAGCCAGGAACCCAGATCGCCACTGGTGTTTCCCGGCACCACATCGATCACGATCCGGCGGTCCAAGTCGATCATGCCGGTCGCATAGAGGGTGTGGTGATCGCGGTTCGCCGAAAGCCAGCTGGTCTCATCGACCCCCAACGCGTGGACCTCACCCACCCGCCCCGGATCGTCGATGAGCGGTTCGCCGTGCTCACGCACGGCGCTCATGACCGTGTCCCAGCAGACCCCCAACTCGCGGGCCATCTGCGCCACCGGCCGCGCGTTGAGCCCGACCTGCAGGCAGCACTCGACCCCGGCGCGGCGGGTCAACAGACACCGTGTCGAGAATCCCTCAGCCGCCTCGGTCCACGTCGCCATCGCACATGCAGGCTCCCGGCAGCGCCAACGGCGCTTGAACCACACCAACCGCGCCGGCCGGCCGAACACCGCCAGATCCCGATACTCGACCCGCATCCGGTCATGGGCTTCCGCCACGACACCGCAGCCGGGACAGCCCACCGGCCCCGCCACGGTCTCGATGCCGATCACCACCTCAGCGGCGGACTCGCTCACATCAAGAACACGGAACCCGGGCAGGCCCAGCAGGGCCTCCGCACAGCCGTTAGCGTCGCTCATGTCAGGGGCCTCCGTGTGCTCGCTGCGGTCTTGGTCGACAGCAACGATGACGGCGGCTCCTGACACCTCCCTCAGCCCCTACCGGCTACCCGCTCTCCCCACTCGGATCGGGAGAGCCGCTGAGGTAGCCGACGCTGGTGCCAGGGCGACGCGCACCGGAACGTGCGCGGTGCGCAGCTCGGGCTCGGGCGTGAGTTCGGAGAGGTCGTCTTCGACGTCGCCGGGTGAGCCGACGTACATGCGAGCGGCGGCGAACACCTCGGTGTCGTCCCCGTAACCGCGCGGAGCCGCGGGCGGGTGCTCGCCGATGGAGATGAGCCCACCGACGGTGTGGCCGGCGGCCGCGGCGAGTTCCTCTGCGCGGGAGAGCGCGTCGCGGATCGCCTCGCATTCGAGTTCCCGCTCCACGGCGCGGGCGAGTGTGCGGGAGACCTCAAAGCGGGGGTGGACGCTGGTGACGTCGGGGTGCGTTCCGCCGTGGGCGACGATGGCGCCGGCGTGGTCGGCGGCGGCGCGGACGATGAGGGTGCAGTGCCCGGTGTAGCCGAGGAGCTCGTGGCGGTACTCGGTGGTGTCCCTGCCGGTCCTCGTTTTGAGGGCCTTGGTTTCGTCGCGGATCGTGATGCGCGCGTCGGAGATCGTGGCCGCCGGGAAGCGCTGCTGCATCGCGCCCTTGACGCGGGCGCGCTTCTCGGCGGCGTCGGCGAGGGCGGGCCGGGAGGTGGCGTGGACGCGGGTCTGCACGCGCAGGGCGACGTGCACCTCGTCGGGCATGACCTCGCGTTCGGCGGAGCCGACGACAAACAGAGTGGGGCTGGTGGGCATAGCGGTCACCTCCGGTGGGGTGGTCCCGTGCGAACGGTCAGCGTCGCACAGCCCCCGGAGGGCCGGCCACCCGCCTCGGCCGGGGTGGCCGCGGTGGGCGGGCAGCTCGGAATAGCCACCTCGCCCGCATCTCCGCAGCCGCCTAGCACCGTGTCACCCACGAGGTGACTTCCGGGATTTAGTAGCTGCCGCTGGCGTCTGCTATGCACAAATTCAGCGGGATGCTCAATTTAGTACGTGGTCAAATTCGGGCCGTAACGTGACATCCATGAACGCACCCGACCAAGGGAATGACATGGACACATCACGTTTTGACAGCGACTTTCACATGGCCATCCGCGCGATCGCTCACGAGATGCCGGCCTGCGACGAAGGTGATCCGATCGCGGATGCCGTCGCAGGCACGATCCCCTCAACCGCCTTCGACAAGGAGGTCCTCGACGACCTCGCGACGGCCGGCCTGATCGCCCGCGACGCCCGATCTGGCGACATCCGCGCCACACTCACCGGCCACCAGTTCGCAGGCCGCCCCGAGTCGGAGTTCCCGGTCATCTGGATGAGCGACGTGCTCTGGTTCATGTCGGAGAGCCTCGATGACCTGGTCGCACGTGAGGCGGTGATGCGCGCCGGCCGGCGGGCGGTCGACGACCTCGAGGAGGCGATCCTCTCCGGCGAGGGCGTCGCCTATGTCCGCGAGATGGCGTCAGTGTACGCCGAGCCGTTCATCGACGACCGCGCGGTTCTCTACATGTACAGCGCGACGGTCGCGATGGTCGCCCGCCTGGTGCGCAACGAGGAGGCGGCCTGCCCGGCGGAGTGGATCGTCGTCCACCACCTCGTGCGCCTCGTGCACGAGGAGCTCGACGCGATGGCACGCGACGGCGAGATCCGCGATGACGAGCTGGCGCCTGCGTTCGAGGCGGCGCGCGAGGAGCTCCTGTCGTTCGTTGACGAGGACCAGCTGGACTACCTGCTCGACAGCCCGCGGCCGAGCGATGAGGAGGTGGCCCATGTGAAGAGCACCTACGAAGTGCACCCGTTGCTGGACTGGGTCACGTACATCGGTGTCTCCAGTCCGACCGGTCACATCCGTCCCGCCGTGTACGCCGACCCGCAGGAGAACTGACATGACAACGACCCAACAGCGTCTCACCCTTCCCTACATGCCCGGCAGCTTCGGTAACTACATGAACACACTCGACACGACCCTGGCGCACGTCGCGGCTGCCGGCCCGACCCGAGAGGAACTCAACACCTGGATTCCGGAGCGGTTCGGCGTGAGCCGCACCCCCGCCTCTGAAACGGTCGCCCCGTTCCTGATCCACATGGGCCTGGCGGTTCAGACGGACCGCCTCGCCCTGACCGATTTCGGCCGCGAACGCCTGCTCGATCGTGACGATGAGGCGATGGTCCGGCGACTCGACCGGGTCTACTTCTTTGTCGTCGACATGCTGCGCGAGGTCGCTCGCCGCCCCATGGACGAGAGGCAGCTCGCGGAGGCGGCGACGGCAACCGGGGCGGTGCGCTGGAACAACCCGGGCCCGATCAACACACGCCGCGGCTGGCTCGAGTCGGCGGGTCTTGTGTACCGCGCTCCGCGAGGGCTGATCGAGGCGACCGAGGCGGGTCGTGCGTTCCTTGGCCGCTTCGACGCGGGCGA
>JBKHVQ010000366.1:0-3264 GCA_046569985.1 Thermoleophilia bacterium
CCAGCACGCGGATCCGCGACGGGTCGGACACGTCCAGTTCCACCACGGTGACCTGCGGGGCGCCCGCCGGGCCGGGGGCGATCGAGACGGCCGGGGTGTCCCCTCCCGCGACCGGTGCCGGGCCGAACCCGTACCCGGTCTGCCCGAGCACGAGCAGACGTCCGCCGACCAGCATCAGGCTCTCCGCGCCGAGGCGGGTGAGATCCAGGCGCCCGGCCAGGCGGGGGGCGGCGCCGGTGAGGTCGACGATCCGCACCGTGCCGTCCACCAGGGAGTAGATCCGCCGCCCGTCGGTCTTCACGATGTCCGGTTCGTCGACGCCGCCCTCCTGCAGGTTCGTACCCGAGAAGTCTCGGCCCTCCACCGGCGCGCTCGGCGCGCTCACCGGGACGGGGGCGCCCGCGTCCTCCGGCACCGCGAGGCCCGGAGCGCCGACGGGAAGCGACGCCCCCGGCAGCACAGGGAGCCCGTAGGGGCTCACCACGCGCGCCGACTGCGCGCGCATGTGCGTGGCGAACGCGTCGCACGAGCCGAAGCTCTTCAGGGCCGGTGCGGCGCCCGCGTCCGGCAAGGACGGCCCGGCCGCGAACGCCGTCACCGCCAGTGCCGCGAGTGCGACCGCCACACGACCGATCATCCTCGTACTCCCGCTGGAGAGGTCTCCGGGCCGACGCGGCCCGTGCGCGCATCATGCGCCACTCGGGCCGCGCGCGCCACATGGCGGCCGCCATCCTCACGCCGGGATCGGCATGCTCCCGGGCATGGCCCCCACGTCCGCCCGCCCTCCGATCGCCGCCGTCGTGTTCGACATGGACGGTGTGATCATCTCCTCGGAGGAGCGCTGGGACACGGTGCGCGAGGAGCTCGCGCGCGAACGCGGCGGGCGCTGGTCGACCGAGGCGCACCGGCGGATGATGGGCATGAACACCCCTGAGTGGACCGGCTACATGCATGCCGAGCTCGGCATGGACCTCAGCCCGCGGGAGATCCGCGACGAGGTCGTCCGCCGCCTCAGCGACGGCTACCGGGCGGACCTGCCCCTGCTCCCCGGCGCCGTGTCCGCCGTGCGGGGACTCGCGGGCCGCTGGCCGCTCGGTCTCGCGAGTTCCTCGCCCGCCGACCTCATCCACCTGGTGCTGCGACTGGCGGGCATCGACGAGTGCTTCACGACGGTGATGTCCTCCGAGGAGGTCGCCCGCGGCAAGCCGGCGCCCGACGTGTATCTGGCGGTGCTCGACCAGATGGGCGTGCCGCCCGCTGCCGCCGCCGCGGTGGAGGACTCCGGCAACGGCATCCGGGCCGCGCGCGCCGCCGGAATGCGGGTGATCGCCGTCCCCAACCCCCTCTACCCGCCCTCCCCGGAGGCGCTCGCCCTCGCCGACCTGGTGCTGCCCGACGCGACGGCGCTGGACGCCGACGCGGTCGCGGGGATCGGCTGAAGCCCGGGTCGGCCGCCCGACCCGGACCGCTTGGACCGCTAGGCGCCCATCCCGGCCGACAGCGACCAGAGACCCGCGACCGTCAGCCCCACCATCAGCACCAGCACCGGGCCCTGGGAGATGATGGCCTCGCGATGCGTGCGCCCCAGCTCCAGCGCGCGGTCATGGGCGAAGGCGAGCGCCAGGACATGCCCGACGACGATCGCCGCCACCTGCACCGTCCAGATCGTCTCGGCGGAGACCAGCTGGAAGTCGATCCGGCTGTCGGCCGTGCCGAACAGGTCGGCCCCCCTGCCGAACGGGTCGGAGATGAGGCGCGCCAGATCCTGGCTCTGGAAGACGAAGAGGGTGAAGTAGTGGGCCACGAAGTAGGCGAATGCGATCGGAATCAGGGAGTGGGCGAAGGCCACGGCCACCCGCCCGACGGTGGTGTAGCGCCAGTTGGCGGCCCACCCCGACATGCGCGAGCACAGCTCGTATCCGATGGTGAACACCGCCAGCGACCCGAGCAGCCCGAAGGTGCCGATCAGCACCCCGGCCTGGAAGTCGCTGAGTCCGAGGGCGATCAGCCGCTCGCTGGCGGCGACATCGCGCCGGGCCCAGAAGCCGGTGGCCGCCAGGCCGTCGTAGGTCACGGTCGCGACCAGCACCGAGATCAGGGCCACGGTGCCCGGCTGCGGGCGCAGTCGTGACACGGCGACGAACGGCACCCGCAGGAACAGGGCCCGCTGCCCGGACAGCTCGCGCACCTCGACCGGCGAGAGGAGCGCGAGCAGGCGGGTGTAGACCGAGAAGGCCTCCCCGTGGTCCACCCAGACCTGGTGCCCCCAGCGCCACATCCCGGCGAGGGTCGCCGCGGTGTAGACGCCGATCAGGACGGCGAGCAGCCGCGGCTCGGCGGGGGTGGGGTAGACCAGCTCGAACCAGCCGAATGCCAGCAGCACCCCCGCCGCGGGCCAGACGCCCACCCATGCGGGGACCGGCCGCGCCTCGCGCCGCTCGGGGATGCGCGTCAGTCGCGCCATCGTGCTCCACGGGTTGACCTCGCGCCAGACGTTCCCGAACAGGACGCTCAGCGGCACCAGCCCGATCCACCAGACGACGAAGACGACCAGGGGCGCGATGTTCGCGCCGAGGCTGGTCGAGCCGAAGGCCGCCGCCGCGGTCACGACCAGGAAGCCGCCGAGCACGAGCAGTCGCAGCACCCACGCGGTCACCGGCGACAATGCGGCGGCCTCGAGCGCCCGCGGCGCCCGCCGCCCGCCGATGCCGTTCAGGCGCGGTCGCGACCATCCGACGGCGAGGCCCACGAAGGACACCACCAGCACCACGGCGGCGACCCAGAAGAACGCGGCGATCGGGATGGGCGTCTCAGCCCGCCCCTGGACCCCGTGAGCGGCCGCCGTCGCCGGCAGTGCGAGGGCGACCGGTATCAGGGCGGTGGCGGCAAGCGCAAAGCGGTTCGCGCGGGCGCTCACTCCGAACCCCCGCTGTTGGCCGGCGCATCCTCTTTGTAGATCGCCCAGAGACGGTCGCCGTCGCGCTCGTAGTAGATGCGCGTCGGCAACCCGATGGACGAGTGCGCCCGCAGGTGGACCACGTCGAAGTAGCGCAGGTCGGCGTCGCGGACACCGAACGTGATGCTGTTCGCGCCGTCCACCTGCGTGTAGCTTTCGAGGACGACGGTCGGGAGGGAAACGTCCGAGACGACTCCGTCGACGTACTCGTAGGAGGCCAGGTCCGGCGGCGGGGCCAGCTCACCGAGTTCCGACGGGGCGAAAAGCCAAGCCCCGACCCCCACGAGTGCCGTCACCAGCGCGGTGAC
>JBKHVQ010000367.1:0-5131 GCA_046569985.1 Thermoleophilia bacterium
CCGGCTGAACCGCCACCACCTCCACCCCGTGGCCGCCGAATCATTCGACGGCCTGAGGGCGGCGGTACGCGCGCATGACCGCGACGAGATCGCCGATTTCGTCGACCTGCTGGGGGAGTTGTTCGGGGGCGACGATGGATGAGGCACCCGCCAGTCGCCGGGGCCGGCTGCTGGTGGCCTCGCCGACACTCGTCGATCCGAACTTCCGCCGCGCCGTCGTCCTCATGCTCGAGCACTCCCCCGACGGCGCGCTCGGCGTGATCCTGAACCGCCCGTCGGAGACGACCGCGGGCGAGGCCCTGCCCCCTCCACTGGCCGATCTCATGTCGGCAGATGCCCTGGTGCACGAGGGAGGGCCGGTGCAGCCCGAGGCCGTCATCCTGCTCGCCGACTTCACCGACCCCGCGCGCGCCGCCGATGTGGCGGTCGGATCGGTGGGCATCGTCGACCCGAACGGCGACGTGGACGGCCTGCACGAGGTCGTCGCCGCGGTCCGGGCGTTCGGGGGATACGCCGGGTGGTCCGGCGGGCAGCTCGAGCAGGAGATCGCCGAGGAGGCGTGGATCGACGCGGCATGCCTGCCGGAGGACGTGTTCACCGACGATCCGGACCGGCTCTGGAGCCGCGTCCTGGATCGCAAGGGGGGCAGCTGGCGCATCATCGCCCGGCTGCCGGAGGACCCCTCGCTGAACTGACCGGGGCCGCGAAACGACCGTGGCCGCGGCCCCCTGAGGGAGACCGCGGCCACGGGACGGCGCATCATGCGGGGGTGGTCAGCCCAGGCGGCCGGCGTCCGGAAGCGAGCCGAGCTTCTGCAGCGACTGGCTCTCGACCTGACGGATCCGCTCGCGCGTCACGTTGAACATGCGGCCGAGCTCGTCGAGCGTACGGGGCTTCTCGCCACGGAGGCCGTAGCGCAGCTCGAGCACGCGGCGCTCGCGGTAGCTCAGCTGGTCGAGGAGGTCGCGCAGCGCCTGCTCGCGCAGGCTCGTCTCGGCCGAGGCCTCCGGCGCGATGCTGTTCTCGTCGGCCAGGAAGCGACCCAGCTCCGACTCCTCCTCCTCGCCGACCGGCTTCTCGAGAGAGACGGTGGGCTGCGCGCTGCGGAGGATCTCCTCCACCTCGTCGGGCGGGAGGCCGGCGGCCTCGCCGATCTCCTCCACCGTGGGCTCGCGCCCGAGTTGGCCGATGAGCACGCGCTCGGCGCGGCTGATCTGGTTGAGCTTCTCGACCACGTGGACCGGGATGCGGATGGTGCGGCCCTTGTCCGCGAGGGCGCGGGTGACGGCCTGGCGGATCCACCAGGTGGCGTAGGTGGAGAACTTGAACCCGCGGCGCCAGTCGAACTTCTCGACCGCGCGCACAAGGCCCAGGGTTCCCTCCTGGATCAGGTCGAGGAAGGGGAGACCGCGTCCGCGATACCCCTTGGCGATCGACACGACCAGGCGCAGGTTCGCCTCGACCATCTGCTGCTTGGCGGCCTGGTCGCCGGCCTCGATGCGTTTCGCAAGGCGCACCTCGTCGGCGGCGGTCAGCAGCGGCACGCGGCCGATGTCCTTGAGGAACAACTGCAGCGAGTCGGTGGTCTGCTCCACCGCGGCGACGGCACGACGGGGGCGCTCGGCCTCCTCGGCAAGCTCGGCGGCCTTCGCGGCGGCCTCGGCCTGCTCGAGCAGCTCGATGCCCGCCTCTTCAAGGTGCTGGTAAATGGCCTCGGCGGCCTCGGCGTCCAGGCCGAGTGCGTCGAGGACCTCGGCGACCTCCTCCATGCCGAGGAATCCCAGCTCCTGCCCGCGGACGATCAGCTGGCGGAGCTCTCCGTCGCGTGCAAGACCGCTCAGTTCCGTGGTGCTCATCCGCCTCCGTTCGTGCGTGTGTGTCCAGACGGTCACGACGCTATCGGCGGCTGGTCGTGAACCCGTTAGTGCGCCGGTTCGCACCGGGCGTGTGGCGGGCGGGGCCGCCGCAGAACCGTGAGCGCGTCAGAGCGGGAGAGCTCACGCGCGGTCGATCCGCGGGGCCACGGCCGATACAGGGGAGACTATGGATCGAAGCGGCCGATCAGTCAAGCCCCGGATCGCCCATCGGAGCGCGGATCTCGAGGGTCATTCGGCCCCCGTGGGGCTAGCGGTACCCGCAGATGGGCCAGGGGGCGGGCCCGCGCTGCGCGTACAGCATCGCCGCCCGGAGGTCCTGCTCGGCCTCCGACGCCGCCGCCGGGTCGCCGCTGCCACCCACACTGGCCCACGTGCCGAGATCGAACTGGTACTTCCCGCGGTACTGGCCGCTCGACGACACCGCCCGTGGGTTCCCGCCCGACTCGCACCGGGCGATGCGGTTCAGCACCTCGTAGGACGGCCCGTCGGGGATCGGCCCCGCACCTGCGCGCACCGGGCGGTCCGCGGGCTCCGGCGTCTCCGGCGTGGCGGGCGCGGGCGCCGGCGGCGTCGCCGTCGCGTCGGGGACCGCGCGGGCGCGGGCGCGGGCCGCCGCCTCCGCCGCCACCCGGGCGCGCGCCAGAGCGGCGGCGCGGGCGCGGCGGGCGATCAGCCCGTCCAGGGAGCTCCGCGCACGGTCGAGGACGAGGCGGCGGCGATCGAGGAGGATCTCGACCTCGGCAAGACGCTCACGCGCGTGGTCGGCCACCGTCACCGCCTCGGCGCGCTCCGCGACCAGGGCGCGACGAATGGCGGCAAGCCGGGCCCGCGTGTCGCGCAGTTCCGCGACCAGCGCGGCGTCGCGGCGGCCGACGCGTTCCTGCACGTCCCGCACCGCCACGGCGTCGCTCAGGTTGCCCGTCGCCAGGAGGACCTCCAGCGCCCCGGGGTCGCGGCGCGTGTAGATCGCCACCAGCCGGTCGGCGAGACGATCGCGCACGACGATGTGGGCGGCCCGGGTGCTGCGCGAGGCACGGCCGTTGCGCGCGATGCCGGCGCGCAGTTGCCGCAGGCGTTGCGCGGCTGCCGCGTGGGCGTCGGCCGCCGCGCCGGCCTCGGCGTCGATCCGCGACAGCTCGGCCTCCAGCGCCCGCACCTGCTCGCGCCGCGCGTCGAGGGGGTCGAGGTCGGGCGCGGCACCGAGCCCGCCCGCACCGAACAGGGCGACGAGGCTCAGGGCGGCGAGCGCGAGCCCGCGGATGGCGGGCCCGCTCACGGAAGCTCGGTCCGGGTGAGGCGGCGCGCCGTGGCGATCGTCGCCGCGATGGCCCCCGCGATCAGCACCACGCCCCCCGCGAGCGCGCCGGCCTCGGGCGCGTTCACCGGCTCGATCCCCTGCACCGCGATGGCCCGGCCGTAGGCGGCGATGGAGAACTGCTCGGCGGACGGGGTCCAGGTGGCGACGGTTCCCTCCCACAGAAGGATGTACAGCACCGCGGCGACGACCGGCTGGCGCACCAGCATGGCGGCCAGGACACCGGCCGCGCAGTAGGCCAGCGCGGCGAGCGCCGCCCCGGCGAGGGGCCACAATAGCCCGGATGCCGAGACCTCGCCTCCCAGGGCGATCACCCCGGACAGGAGCATGCTCGGGCCGATGATCGCCATCGCGGCGGTCCAGGAGGCGAGGACCGCGCATGCGGCGAGGGTCGAGCGGCGCAGCGGGGTGGCCGCGAGGTAGAGGATCGTGCCGTCATCGCGCTGGTCGGCCACCGTTCCCGCGCCGATGACGACGGCCACGAACGCGACGATCACGGGGATGAGCAGGCGCTGCACCAGCCGGGCCCAGGCGGTCCCGGGCTCCGCCTCGCCCATCGTGGTCGCCACCGCGGCGATGACCGGCAGGAGCGCGAGCACGGCGAGCACGATCGTCCGGCGCCCGGTCAGGATGCCGCGGGACATCAGGGACACGACGGTCCGGTCGAGCATCAGCGACAGGCCCCCCGGGCGCGATCCTGCAGATAGCGGAACACGCTCTCGAGGTCCTCCCCGAGGGGTTCGAGTCGCTCGATGCGGGCGCCGGCGCGACGCGCGGCCGGGGCCACCGCCCGCGCGAACGCGTGGATGTCCGAGACCTCGACCCGCAGCGCGCCGGGACCGAGGGCGATGGTGTCCACGACCCCGGCGGCCAGCAGCTCGCGGGCGAGGGGGCGGGGCGCGTCGCTGAGCACCCGGTACTCGCGCGGCCGGTCGTCGATGAGATCCCGTATCCCCGCGGTGGTCCCGCGGGCGACGAGGCGGCCGTCGACGAGTACGAGCACGCGCGGCGCCATCCGCTCGACCTCGTGCAGTACGTGGCTCGATACCAGCACGGTGCGCCCCTCCTCACCGAGTTCCCGCACCAGTTCGACGACCCGCCGCCTCCACGCGGGATCGAGGCCGTTCAGGGGCTCGTCGAGCAGGAGGACCCGCGGGTCGTGCGCGAGCGCCTGGGCGAGCTTGACCCGCTGGCGCATCCCGTGCGAGAAGCCGCCGAGCCGACGCCCCGCGGCATCGGTGAGGCCCACCGTCGCGAGGGCCCGCGTCGCGGCCGCCGCCGGATCGCGGACGCCGCGCAGGCGCGCGAGGGCGGCGACGGTCTCGTGGGCGGTCAGGTGCGGCCACAGGCCCTCACGGTCGTGCGCGATGCCGATGTCGCGGTAGGCCCGCTGATCGCGCGAGAGGTCGGCGCCCAGGACCCGCACCGTCCCGGCGCTGGGGCGGGCGAACCCGGCGCACAGCTTCAGCGCGGTCGACTTGCCCGCCCCGTTGTGGCCGAGCATCCCGGTCACCCCCGGGCCGAGGGTGAAGCTCACCTCCGCCAGGGCGACGGTGTCCCCGTACCAGCGCGACACGGCGTCGAAGACGACGGTGGGCTCCCCGGCGCTCACACCTGCTCCCGCCGGTAGCGCCGCACGACCAGCCACCAGGCGACGCCCACGATGGCGCAGTAGGCCGCGGCGAACGCCCACCACGGCGTGGTGGTCTCGCCGGATGTCTCGGGCCAGAGGAGGCGCACCAGCTCGATCGGCATCGTCGAGACCTCGGCGACCTCGATGTAGCGCGCCCGGCCGAGCGACTCCTGGATCAGCACGGCGACCGCCGTGGTCGCGACCAGGATGAGCACGTAGCCGCCGACCGCGTACGCCTTGCGGCTCGTGAATGCGGCGACGGCGAGCGCGACCGAGGCGTAGTAGACGGCGAGGATGACCCCGGCC
>JBKHVQ010000368.1:0-5057 GCA_046569985.1 Thermoleophilia bacterium
ACACCGTCGCCATGACCGCGACCCCTTCCTATACGACCATGGTCACCTTACCATGGTCATCCCGGCCCTCCCCGAGGCCCATCTGGACGCGGCCGGGACGGCCGGCGGCGGCCGTCTGCGAGCATCGACTCACAACGCCTCGAGCGCCGCCTGGAAGTCGTCGGCCATCCCGGTGTGGCCGTGCTTGAGCGACTGGTCGATGCCCGCCAGGTAGGCGTCGGCCGCCTCGTCGACGCGCCCCTGGCGCGTCAGCGCCTCGGCCAGCTTGCCCCACGCGTTGCCCTCGTCCTCGGCCAGATCGAGGTAGGCCCGCAGCTGCACCACCGCCTCGTCGAAGCGCTCGGCGTGCAGCAGCTCGTTGGCGTAGCCGAAACGGGCGCGCGCGACATCGGGGGCCTCATCGACCAGGCGCGCGAAGTAGGCGAGGCGGTCCTCCATGACCGCGAAGGTACACTGCGCGACGTCGTTTCCGACCATTCGGGAGGCAGCCGTGTCAATGCTCGCCATCATCGCGATCCTGGTGGTCGCGGTCTTCGTCGGGCTGATCGTCCTGAGATTGGTCGCCTCTTTGGCCCTCGCGCTCTTCTGGCCGCTGCTGCTGATCACGATCGGGATCGGGATCGGGGTGTGGTGGATGGGCCGTCGCGGCACCGCATAACCGCTTCCCGAAGCCCTTTATCCATCGGCTTCGTGCCGCTTCGCACATGCTGGTTGAGCCGTTCGTCACATAGGTGCACGAGGGTGCACGCGTTGGTAGCGTGCGCAGCGAACCCGGGGTTGCGTGCCCGCCCCCTCCCGCCGATTCGTCCGAGAGGCCGATGGAGCTCTCCGACTATCTCCCGATCTTGGTCTACTTCGCCGTGGGTGTCGCGGTGGCCGGTGGCCTGTTCGCGATCGGGAAGCTGGCCCTCACACGGCGGCGGCCGAACCCCAGCAAGTACCTGCCGTACGAGAGCGGCATCCTGTCGAGCACGCCGGTCAACCAGCGCTTCTCGATCGACTTCTACCTCACCGCCATGCTCTTCATCGTCTTCGACATCGAGCTGGCGTTTCTCTACCCGATCGCGGTGGTGCTGCGCGACGACGGGCTGCTCGCCCTGATCGTCCTGCTGGTGTTCGTCTTCACCGTCGTGGAGGCGCTCGCCTACATCTGGAAGAAGGGGGCGCTGGAATGGCGCTGATCCCCCCGCCCGGAAGCCCCATCGAGAGGGCCGCCCGCACCGACGAGAGCATCGACCGCGACCTGCGCGAGGTCGAGGAGCGCGAATTCGAGAAGGGCCTCCTCACCACCACCCTCGACAAGGCCGTCGCGTGGGCCCAGACCGGCTCCATGTGGCCCGCCACCTTCGGCCTGGCCTGCTGCGCCATCGAGATGATGCACGTCGCCACCCCGCGGTTCGACATCGCGCGCTTCGGCATGGAGAACTTCCGCGCCAGCCCGCGCCAGGCCGACCTGCTGATCGTCTCGGGCCGCGTCTCGCAGAAGATGGCCCCGGTGCTGCGGCGCATCTACGACCAGATGCTCGAGCCGAAGTGGGTGATCTCGATGGGCGCCTGCGCGTCCACCGGCGGCGTGTTCAACAATTACGCGCTGGTGCAGGGCGTCGACAAGGTCGTCCCCGTCGACGTCTACGTGCCCGGCTGCCCGCCGCGCCCCGAGGGGCTGCTGGAGGGCATCATGGTGCTGCACCGCAAGGTCGGCGCCCGCGGGCAGATGAGCAACGCGGATCTGCGTCGCGAGGCCGCCGAGAC
This sequence comes from Thermoleophilia bacterium, assembly GCA_046569985.1. Taxonomy (GTDB): domain Bacteria; phylum Actinomycetota; class Thermoleophilia; order Miltoncostaeales; family Miltoncostaeaceae; genus JAVJSF01. The sequence continues at coordinate 1,753 of JBKHVQ010000368.1, forward strand.
CGCCTCGTGAGCGAGGTATCGGCCATCATCGAGGCCGCCTGCCCAGATTCGGTCGTCGCGGTCCACGACCACCGGGGTGAGAGCACCGTCGAGATCGCCCGCGAGCGCATCCTCGAGGTCGCCCGCTTCCTCCACGGCGCGCCGCTCGCATTCACCCTGCTGTCGGATGTGACCTGCGCCGACTTCCCCGAGGACCCGGGCCGCTTCCGCCTCGCCTACCACCTCTACTCGATGGAGAGCGGCCAGCGGCTGCGGCTGCGTGTGTGGGCCGGCGCCGAGGACCCTCGCGTCGACTCGGTCACCCCGGTGTGGGCGACCGCCGACTGGCACGAACGCGAGGTGTACGACATGTTCGGCGTGCGCTTCACCGGCCACCCGGACCTCGCGCGCATCCTGATGCCGCTCGACTGGGAGGGCCACCCGCTGCGGCGCGACTACCCCCTCGGCGGCGAGGAGGTGATCTTCACCGATGCCAAGTGAGGCGACCCTCTGAGGCATGCCCTTCGACGAGGAGACCCGCACCGCGCTGGAGGTCGCCAACCGCGAGGGCCGAGCCCTCACCGAGACCGAGCGCGCCATCGTCGGCGCCGAGGCGCTGACCCCGGCCGAAGCGATCGAGCGCACCCGCCAGGGCGAGAGCCGCGCCGACCACAACCCCGGCTCCCGCGAGCCGATGATCATCAACCTCGGCCCGCAGCACCCCTCCACCCACGGCGTGCTGCGCCTCATCACGCAGCTCGACGGCGAGGTGATCCGCGACCTGCACCCGGTGATCGGCTACCTGCACACCGGCATCGAGAAGCAGTGCGAGAACAAGACGTTCTGGCAGGCCATCACGCTGGTCACGCGCATGGACTACCTGGCCTCGTACTTCAACACCGCCGCCTACACCATGGCCGTCGAGCGCCTGCTCGACCTCGAGGTGCCCGAGCGCGCGAAGTACATCCGCGTGATCATGATGGAGATCAATCGCATCAGCAGCCACCTGGTGTGGCTGGGCACGAGCGGCCTCGAGCTCGGCGCGATGACGATGATGTTCTACAGCTACCGCGAGCGCGAGAAGGCCCTCGACCTGGGCGAGATGATCGGCGGGGAGCGGATGAACACCCGCTTCTTCCAGGTGGGTGGCTGCGCCGACGACATGCCCCCCGGCTTCGAGCAGCGCGTGCGCACCTTCATCACCGAACTGCCCGAGGCGATCGACACGTGGGAGGGGATGCTGTCGGCCAACCCGATCTGGGTCGACCGCACCCGCAACGTCGGCGTCCTGCCCGCCGAGGAGCTCATCAACCTCGGGGTCACCGGGCCCGCCCTGCGCGCCGCCGGCGTCGACCTCGACCTGCGCAAGGCCGCGCCCTACGGCGGCTACGAGCACTTCGACTTCCAGGTGCCGCTGGGCAGCCGCGGCGACTCGTACGACCGCTACACGGTGCGCATGCGCGAGATGCGCGAGTCGGTGCGCATCATCGAGCAGGCCCTCGACGGCATGCCCGAGGGGCGCCACATCGCCGACGACCGCAAGGTGGTGCTGCCCCCGCGCGGTGAGCTCGCCACCTCGATGGAGGCGCTCATCCACCACTTCAAGCTGGTGACCGAGGGCTTCACGGTGCCCGCCGGCGAGGCGTATGTCGCCGTCGAGAGCCCCCGCGGTGAGCTCGGCTGCTACGTGGTGGCCGACGATTCGCCCAAGCCGCGCCGCGTGCACATGCGCGACCCCAGCTTCGTGAACCTGCAGGCGCTGCGCCCGATGGCGCGCGGCTCGTACCTGGCGGACCTGGTCACCATGATCGGCTCGCTGGACAACGTGATGGGAGGCGTCGACAGGTGACCGCCGACGAGATCCGCGCACACATCGACCCGATCCGGCACGAGTTCGCCGAGGAGCGCTCGCTGATCCTGCCGGCGCTCAAGTTCGCCCAGACCGAGAAGGGCCACCTCACCCAGGACGACATCATCGCGGTGGCGGAGGCGACGAACCTCACCCCGGCCTATGTCGAGAGCGTCGCCTCGTTCTATGACCGCCTCTACCTCGAGCCCACCGGGCGCCGGGTCGTGTCGGTGTGCGTGACCCTCTCGTGCATGCTGCGCGGCTCGGACGAACTGATGGAGCACCTGTGCGAGCGCGAGGGCCTGCCGCACCACGGGGGAACCAGCGAGGACGGGGCGATCACCATCCAGGAGGCCCAGTGCCTGGGCGCCTGCGACGCCGCGCCCTGCGTGCAGGTCGACGCCGAGCGCACCCAGGGCCCGATGACCCTGGAGGACGCCGACCGGCTGCTCGACGAGCTGCGCGAGGCCCCCGCCCCGACCCGCTTCGTGAGGTAGAGCGCACCGTGCCCCAGCTCAACCTGGTCTACCGCCACCGCGAGGCCGGCTCCGTCCTCACCGACCTGTCCGACTACCGGCGCGCCGGTGGCTATGAGGCCCTGCGCACCGCGATCACCACCATGGAACCCGACGAGGTGATGTACGCCATGGTGCGCTCCGGCCTGCGCGGCCGCGGCGGCGCCGGCTTCCCGACCGGGCGCAAGGCGAGCTTCCTGCCCAAGGACGCCGCGCTGCCCTCGTATGTGGTGTGCAACGCCGACGAGAGCGAGCCGGGCACCTTCAAGGACCGCGAGATCATGGAGTACAACCCCTTCCAGCTGCTGGAGGGGGTCGCCATCGCGGGCTACGCCATCGGCGCGAAGCGCGGCTACATCTACATCCGCGGCGAGTACGAGCACCAGGCCCGCGTCCTCGACGAGGCCCTGCTGGAGGCGCGGCGGGCCGGCTTCCTCGGCCAGGGCGTGCTCGGCACCGGCTTCGATTTCGACATCACGGTCTACCGCGGCGCCGGCGCCTACATCTGCGGCGAGGAGACGGCGCTGCTGGAGAGCCTCGAGGGCAAGCGCGGCCAGCCGCGCCTGAAGCCCCCGTTCCCGGCCGTCGCCGGCCTCTACGCGTCGCCGACGCTGATCAACAACGTCGAGACGCTGTCGGCGATCCCCCGCATCATCGAACGCGGCGCCGACTGGTACGCGGGCCTCGGCGGCGCCGAGAAGAGCCCCGGCACGAAGATCTTCTCGATCTCCGGCCACGTGATGCGCCCCGGCAACTACGAGATCGTGCTGCACGAGACCACCCTGCGCGAACTGGTCTACGACATCGCCGGCGGGCTGCGCCCCGGGCGCGAGTTCAAGGCCTGCTGGGTCGGTGGCTCCTCGGTGCCGGTGATCGGCGCGGAGGCCCTCGACACGCCGCTCGACTACGAGTCGCTCAACGGCGTCGGCACCTTCCTCGGGTCGGCGGGGTGCCTCGTCATG
>JBKHVQ010000369.1:0-1892 GCA_046569985.1 Thermoleophilia bacterium
TCGAGTCCGCGGCGGGCCAGGTCTTCCTGCACGGCGCGTGGGGCTGGTTCGGCCTGGTCGTCGCCCTCGGACTGTTCAACACCGTCCTGGGGGAGGAACTGCTCTTCCGCGGGTTCCTGCTGCCCCGCATGAACGGCGCCTTCGGGCGGCGCGACTGGTTCGCGAACGGCATCCTCTTCGCGGCCTACCACCTCCACGCCCCGTGGATCATCCCGGTGACGCTGCTCGACACCTTCATCCTGGCCTACCCCACCAAGCGCTACCGCAGCGCCTGGATCGGGATCGCCGTCCACAGCGTCCAGACCGTCTTCGTCACGCTCCTCGTCCTCGCCCTCGTCCTCTGAGGCCGACGGCGCCGGTAGGCTCGCCCCGGTGTTCTTCTCGCTGAGCAGCGTCGCGGTCGCCCTGATCCTCGTGGTGGTGGTGGTCGGCGCGACGGGGATCGGACTGGTCATCGGGCACCGGGTCCGCAGCGGCGGCGAGTCGCTGCGCGAGCCGTTCGGCGTCCTGCAGGCGGCGACGCTCGGCATCGTCGGGCTTCTGCTCGCCTTCGGTCTGACCCTCGCCATCGAGCGCTACGAGAAACGCCGCGTGGTGGTGGTGGACGAGGCGAACGCCATCGGCACCGCCCACCTGCGCGCGCAGACGCTCGACGAGCCGGTGCGCAGCGAGTCACTCGACCTGCTGCGCCGATACAACGACGTGGCGATCACGATCGCCGAGGAGGTGCCCGGGAGCGACGCGATGGCGGAGACGATCGCCGCCCACGAGGTGCTCCAGCGGCGCCTGTGGAGCCTCGCGGGCCAGTCGCTGCGCGACGCCCCCGCCGCGACCGCACCGCGCCTGTACGTCGAAAGCCTCAACGAGGTGTTCGACCAGGAGAGCACGCGGGTCGCCGCGCTCAACAACCGGGTGCCCGGCGCGGTGCTCGCGCTCGAGGTGGTGGCCGCGGCGCTGGCGCTCGGCCTGCTCGCCCTCTACCTCGCGGTCCTCGGGCGGGGGCCGATCACGGTCGTTCTCGCCGCACTGTTGGTGACGATGCTGCTGTATGTCACCTTCGACCTCGACCGGCCGACCCGAGGCCTGATCACCATCCCCGAGGCTCCCTTCGCGTCGCTCAAGGAGTCGATGGAACTGCCGCCCGCCGCCGAATGAGCCCGCGCCGGGTCCGCGTGCGACCGCGACCACGCCACGCGCGCGGCATCTCCACCCGCAGGGCCATCGCCGTCGTCGGCGTCGCCCTCGCCGCCACGTGGGCCCCTTCGGCAGGGGCCGCGCCGCAGATCGTGTCGGAGGTACCCGAATGGCTCGCGCCGGGCGCCGAGGTGCAGTTGCGCGTGCGTCCCGACGCCACCGGCGTGCTCACCGTCGAGCGCCGTGTGCCCGGCGGCCTGCGGCGCATCGCACGGCGCCCCGTGGCCGCCGGACGCGTCGTCGCAATCACGTACCGCCCCGCCCAGGTCGGCGCCCACCGGCTGCAGTTGCGCGTCGACGACGAGGCCCCGCGGCGTGCCTCCATCCGCGTGCGCCCCATCAGCCTGGTCGCCCTCGGCGACGTGTCCCCCGGGTCGGCGATCGCCGCCGTGCGCGCACACGGCCCCAGGTGGCACTGGCGGAAGGTCGGGCCGTGGCTGCGCGCGCAGGACATCGTGGTCGCCAACTGGGAGACGGCCACCGGGCCGGCCGGCGCGCCGTGGCCCGGCAAGGCGTTCAACTTCCTCGCCCCGCCCGAGACCCTCCCCGCGGCCGCCGAGGTCGGTGGGCTCGACGCGATGAGCCTCGCGAACAACCACGCCCTCGACCACGGGCGCGGGCCGTTCCTGCGTGGCATCCGCGCGATGCGCACAGCCGGCATCGCACCCTTCGGCGGCGGGGCCGGCCTCGACGCCGCC